>NZ_JWLN01000005.1:0-226292 GCF_000814065.1 Pseudomonas sp. C5pp
GCGTGCCCGCGAAAGGGCCGGAACAGGCAGTCGAGAAATTTCAGGACTTTCACTTCTACCAAGATTGCGAACCAGCCCCATCCGCTGACGGGTCAGGCGCGAACCAATAGAAATATCGCCGGTAGCAGCTGCCCATCGTCAGGCGGCAGGCCGCCTGCATTGGTTTTTTGCGCTCGTTGCAGCGTGGTGGCGATGGTGATTTCCGTTCGCGACTCGATACTCCGCGCCACACCTCCCACCGAGCCTTCACCGAAGCCCAGCAGCGAGCAGCCGTTGTTGATGAGCACGAAGAAAACGATCACCCAGAATGGGCCGCAGTTCATGGTGCAAGCCCCAGGGCGTCGATGGCTGCGCACGAAACGATGGAAACGCTATCGCCAAGGTCCGCTACATCAGCGCCTTGTCTCATTGAGTTGAAAATGGGGGAGGCCATGTACCCGCTCCAGATGTTGCTTGTGGAGCTAATGGTGACGGCGCGGTGATTCAATGAAAAACGATGCTCAGTGATCCAGGATATCGATCCGCTTGATCATTGAACGTAGCGATCAGCGTTGGATTTGAACGTCGCTGCATGGTTGAGGTTCTTAATGCAAAGGACACCGTGAGGGCTCCCTTATGAGCATTGAACGCAGCATCCCTGAGCTCGAAGCCTGGTACGCCCAATACGACGACATCAGTTACCGCCGTGAGTCGCCGGATGCCTACCACCATGAACTGCTGCGCACCGCCGAGGCGCTGCGTGACGATGGCGCCATCGATTGGGACGACTGGCTGGCACTCAAGGCATTGGCCGATGACGCCCATGTGCGCGCCCTGGAAGATGCCGTGCAGGCCCATGTCAGCGACCCCGACGCATGAAAGCGCTGAAGATTGCCACGTTCAACATCAACGGCATTCGTAGCCGGCTGCCGGCACTGCTGGCTTGGCTGGAGCGGGAAAAGCCCGACATCGCCTGCCTGCAGGAACTCAAGGCGGCGGATCAGCAGTTTCCTCGCCAGGCGCTAGAAACGGCGGGTTATGGTTGCCTCTACCAAGGGCAGCCTTCGTGGAATGGCGTGGCCATTCTGGCACGGGGCAGCGAACCGCTGGAAGTACGTCGTGGCCTGCCTGGCATGGAGGACGACAACCAGAGCCGCTACCTCGAGGCAGCGGTACAGGGAGTGCTGGTGGCTTGCCTGTATCTGCCGAACGGCAACCCGCAACCGGGGCCGAAATTCGATTACAAGCTCCGCTGGTTCGAAAGCCTGATCGCCCATGTGAAAGGGCTGCATGACAGTGGCCATCCCGCGGTGCTGGCGGGTGATTTCAATGTGGTGCCTACCGACATGGATATCTACAACACGCGCTCCTGGATGAAGGACGCGCTGCTGCAGCCCGAATCACGCGCGTGCTACCAGAAACTGCTCCAGCAAGGCTGGCTCGACGCCATTCGCCATCTGTATCCGGACGAGCGCATTTACACCTTCTGGGATTATTTCCGCAACCACTGGGCACGCAACGCCGGGTTGCGTATCGACCACCTGCTGCTCAACCCCGAGCTCGCGCCTTACCTGAAGCGGGCTGGTGTCGATGCCTGGGTGCGTAACGAACCCAAGGCCAGCGACCATGCGCCCGTCTGGATCGAGCTGGGCACGCGTCGCCGGCCATAGGGCAGTTCGAGCGAACCTTCAACTACCGGAACCACCGCTGGAGCCCGAACCACCAGAGCCTCCGGTCCCGCTACCCGTCCCGGTGCCGCGTTCCGATCCACTGCGGTCACTACCGGATCGGTCGGTGGTGCCATCGCCACCGGTATTGTCAGTGTCATTGCCATCGGTTCCGCCGGAACCTGTCCCCATGGCATCCGCAGGCGTGCCGGAGCCGGTCGCTCCGCCTTGGTTGTTCATGTGCCCGCTGTCATGCGGCTGCGTGCCAGGAGCACGCTGATCGTTCAGGTCGGTGGCTGCCAGCACCACAGGTGCGCTGAGCCCCAGGCACAGCGCGAGCAGTAACGAATGAGGCTTCACGATCTTCATGGCGATACTCCGTTGCGGGTTGGTCACCTCTGTTCGGCCTGCATTACCCACGGGCGTGCCGTGAAATCGACGGAATGCATGGCGCGCTGACATGCACGGGGGCGAGTTACCCCACGTGAATACTTTGAGGCCCGCGCTTCGATTCCTCTGGCAAGGCCGTGACCTTGATCGCGCGTACCGGTACGGCGAATTTTGCACCTACCTTCGAGAAGCGTTCGAGCAGGTGGAAATTGATGGCTTGCTGGATGTCCATGTACAGGTTGTAGCCCGGGTCCTTGACGATATACACGCACTCGAATTCCAGCGCCTCCTTGCCGAAGCCGCGCAGGTGGGCACGGTCGAAGCGCACCTGCTGTTGTGCCTTGATCGCTTCCTCGACGATGGCGGGTGCCTTTTTCACGGCCTCGGTTGGCGTGTCGTACGACAGGCCGAACTCGAACACGATCCGTCGTTCCTGCAGGCGCTTGTAGTTCTGGATGGTGCTGCTGATCATGCTGGCATTGGCCATGACGATCTGCTCGCCGCCCAGGCTGCGGATGCGTGTGGTCTTCAGCCCTACGTGCTCCACCGTGCCGGCCAGCGGGCCGATGACGATGAAGTCGCCCACCTCGAACGGCTTGTCGACGGCGATGGACAACGAGGCGAACAGGTCGCCGAGGATGTTCTGCACGGCCAGTGCAACAGCGATACCGCCTACCCCCAGGCTGGCGACGAAGGCGGTGATGTTCACGCCCAGGTTGGACAGCATCGCCAGCAGCACCACTGACCACAACAGTACCCGCGCACCCCATGCCGACAGCGTGGCCAGCGCGCTGCCCTGGTTCAAGCCGTCGGTGCGATGCCGGGCGAAGTAGCGACTCAGGCCCAGGCCGATGGCGCGGTTGGCCCACAGCCCGATCTGCAATGCCGCGACCACGAACCACAGGCTACCGACCCGGGTCAGCCAGCGCTCGGGCAGGTCGAGCATGCTCAGGCCCACCAGCAGCGAGGCAAGGAACAGCAGAAAATTGCTGGTCCCGGCGAGCACCTTGGCCAGCACCTGGCTGAACGCGCCGTCATGCTCGGACCAGCGCCTGACCCGATGCAGCATGAAACTGATGGCCGCCCGCGCCACGACGAATGTCAGCAGCGCTACCGTCAGTGCCAGCAACAAATTGAGAACGGAAACTCCGAACAGTGTGGTATCGGTGAACAAGGCGATGATGCGATCACTCATGAGACACTTGCCTCCTTCCATAGGATTGGGTGACTGGTGGAGCGGCATTGCCGGCGAAGCAGGCAATGCCGCTCGCCAGGTGAGCCTCAGCCGTCGGACTGCTCCTCTGGCGGCACCTGGCCTTCGGGCCAGTCGGGTGCTTCCTTCTCCTGTTCCTGTTCCTGTTCAGGCACAGGCTCGCCCGGGTTGTGCGGTACTTCGTCCACGTACGGGTCGGGTTGGTTGGGGTCGATCATGGTCTGGCTCCTCGCCGTTGGGCTTTCAGGCATGTGTCCGGGCGTTCAGCCCGGCTCCACGGCAGTGTTTTTCTTCCAGCCCCGCAGGTTCATGGCGCACAGGCAACCCTGCAGGATGATCAGCGCCCAGGCTTGCGCCTGCCACCCCCAGGCGGCCCACAGCACGTTGCTGGCAATGAAGCAGCAGAAACCCAGCTTGCGCCGGCCTGGGCGCCGTGAGCCGATGCACCAGGCGGCAAGTACCGTCAGGGCCATGGCAGGCCATTCAAGAAAGTCGATCCAGGCTTCCATCACGCAGCACGCTGTTCGCCCTTGAGCAGTTTTTTCTGCGCTTCCATGGCCTGGCCGAGCTCATCCAGTTGCTGCTTGCCCAGCAACTTGCGGGCGTTCGGAAACAGCTCGCTTTCTTCTTCCTCGATATGGTGTTCCAGCAGTTCCTTCATCACTTTGACCCGCCCGGCGAACTCGACGGTGCCGGTCTCGGTTTGCAGCAGGTCCGGCAGCACCAGGGAGTCGACGGTGCGGTGCTCTTCCTTGGCTTCGTAATACATCTTCGCTTCTTCCTTGCCGCCGGCCTGCTTGATGGCCGGGTACAGGATTTCTTCTTCCAGGGCGGTATGGATGCTTACCTCCTGCTTGATGCGTTCGAGCAACTCGGTGCGCTTTTTCACCGCGCGCTCAGTGGTGGAGGAGAGTTCCTCCAGCAGCTTCTTCACCAGCTCATGGTCCTGGATCAACAAATCGATAGCGTTCATGCGACACCTCTTCGGGGCTGAAAAAATCACGATTGCCTTCGATGGAGTAGGGGCCGCGCGCCAAGGTTCAAAGCGGATGATCAGCGTACTGCTGTCGCCAAAGGCGGCTCTCACCGGAATCCGTGCAGGTTGCGCCGGCCAGGCAGGGTCACTCCTGCGGAATGATCGAGATCTTGCCGTTGCGCTCGACGATGGCGAACTTGATCTGCCCGACGCTTTCGATTCCCTGGCTGTCCCGGGCGGACTCGAGAATGTCGTCTTCGGTCAGCCGTGCCCGCCGCATTCGGTGGTGGAGAAAGCGCCCGTGATCCACGACCAGTGTCGCGTGGCCGTCGACCAGCCGGGCCAGGCGCTTGGAGTTGAGCTTGGCCAGCGACAGGCCGACATCCAGGACGATCAGCGTGGCGATCACCAGCATGGCGTTGGTGAACGAGAAGTCTTCGCCGAGCAGTGCCTGCTGGGTTGCTTCGCCGATGATCAGCAGCAGGACGAAGTCGAAGGTGGTGAGGTCTGCCAGCGAGCGCCTGCCAGCCACGCGAAACAGCAGCATCAGCGCGATGTACATGCCGGTCGCACGAAGAATGGAGTCCATGTCGCGCTCCTACGGGTAGAGAAAGGTGGAGAAACGCACTGCGCTGCCTGGGCCGGCGCTGACAACACCTTCGAGAGTGCCGACATGTTCGCTGCGCAGGGTCAGGTAGAGGGTGGCGATACCCTCTTTGCTGGTGCCAAGCTGGAGCAGGAGCGACCTGCCATGGGAAAGCGATACTTGCGGCTCTGGCTGCAGCGTTTCGATGCTGGCTTCGCGTAGCAAGGTCCCCCCGAGCAGCAACATCACAGGCTCCCCGGCATTGCCGCGAACCGTGATGCGCAGGTTGTCGGTGGTGCCGCTGCGGCTGAGGCGCTGATACTCCACATGCACCCGGCCGTCGTCGCTCATGACCTGGGCGTCACTGAGCGGACCGTTGCCGAACAGCCCGGCCAGGCCCAGCAGCACGACCAGCACCAGCGCGTACCATCCGACCCGTTCGAATCGCCAGACCCGCTGCTGCATGCGCATGTCTTCCTCGACGGGGTGATGCCTTGAAGCCAACTCGTCTTCGTCCATGCTTGCAGCCTCTCACGTAGCCCCTTACGTAGCCCCTCAGGCGCGCTCACCGCGCAGCCAGCGTTGGTGGTAATGGGCCAGGTGCGACAACCCGTACAGCGCGCCCTGGCGGATTACATCCGCGCGCTCGCCAAAAAAGCGCTGGCTGCGTGTGAATACCGCCAAAGGCTCGCCGGCAAATGCCCAGGCAAAGCACACAGTGCCCGGGGCGATGCCATCCTGCGGCTGTGGCCCGGCGACACCCGTGCTGGCGATGGCGACGGTGGCGTCGCTGTCTTTCAATGCGCCGAGGGCCATCTCCCAGGCTACCGCCTCGCTGGTCAGGCCGTAGCGTTCGATAGTCTGTGGGCTGACGCCGAGCAGGCGTTTCTTGGCGCTTGGCGAGTACACCACGTAGCCGCTTTCCAGAACCTCGCCGGTCCCCGGCACTGCTGCCAACAGCGCAACCATGGCACCGGCCGTGCAGGATTCTGCGGTGGTCAGTACCAGCTTGTGGGCCTTGAGGTAATCAAGGGCCTCGAGTACGGGGTCGGTCGTCATGGCCGGTCACTCGTGCGTTGTTTTTTGGTGGACGTGTTTCCTGCGGGATTGGTTCATTGCTTGTGTGCCACCCATCAATGGTGGGGAAAGCTTCCTGAACTTTGTTCCGTTTGCCGGCTTCCTCTAGGTAGGAGGGCGGCGGTGCGGGCCTCGCGCTGCGGCCGGACTAACAGAGGAGAAGCGATCATGACCGAGCCTGTGACATATTTCTGGATCGCTGTTGCAGCGATCATCGTGTTGCTCGATCTGTGGGCCATCGTCAGTGTTTTCCGCAGTGACAAGAGCGACGTGACGAAGGCGATGTGGGCACTGTTGCTGTTGGCGTTGCCCATTGTCGGCCTGGCCATCTGGGGCGTGCTTGGGCCGCGTGGGATCAAACGCGGTACCGGGCCGTCGTCGCCTGAACATAGCAAGGGGTAGGAGGGGAGATGAAGAAAGGATCGGAGGCACCTCGCAGCGGAACCCTAGGTGAAGAGGAACGGGACAATGATGCGCAGCGTCCTGATGGGTCAACTGGCACGTCCCATGATTCCACTGCGCAGAAAACAGCTCGTGATGAAACGCAACGCAAGCGGTCCGCGTAACCTGTGGGAGCGGCTTTAGCCGCGAAGAATTCACCGCGGTGCATGGCACCGGCTGCGCCGGTGTTCGCGGCTAAAGCCGCTCCCACAGGGTCCCTGCTAATTCAATGAGTTATGGGCAGTTCGATCATCGCTGTATCCCCCCGAATGCATGGTCAGGTCCCAATGTACCGGCAGCAGCGCCCGGCACGAGGATGACCTTGCGGCAGTCGTCCTGTTTCTGGTCGAACAACTTGTAACCCAAAGCCGCTTCTTCCAGGGCCAGGCGGTGGGTGACGATGAGTTCCGGTTCCAGACGTCCGGCCTCGATATGTTCGAGCAGTTCAGGAAGGAACTTCTGCACGTGGGTCTGGCCCATCTTGAACGTCAGGCCCTTGTCGAAGGCATCACCAAACATGAAGGCGTGGATAAAACCCGCATAGACCCCAGGCACGCTGACCACGCCGCCCCGGCGCACCGCGGCGATACTCTGGCGCAGCGCCTTGCCGCTGCTGCTCTCGATCTTCAGAGTGGTCAGTACCGTTTCGGTGGTACTGCCCTTGGCCTCGAAACCGACCGCATCGATGACGGCGTCCACGCCGCGCATGCCGCGGGTCAAGCGGATGATGGTGTCGGCCGGGTCGTCATCCTGCTCGAAGTTGATCGGCACCACGCCGTAGGCATCGCGGGCAAACGCCAGGCGGTAGTCATTGTCGTCGACCATGAAGATCGTCTGGGCGCCCAGCATGCGCGCGCAGGCTGCGCTCAGCAGGCCGACCGGCCCGGCGCCATAAATCGCAACTGTCGAGCCTGAGCCGACCTGCGCATTGGTGACGGCCTGCCAGGCTGTGGGCAGGATATCCGAGAGGAACAGCACCTTGTCGTCCGGCAGGGCGGTAGGCACCTTGAACGGGCCGACGTTGGCCTTGGGCACCCGCACGAAATCCGCTTGGCCACCGGGCACGCCGCCATACAGATGGCTATAGCCGAATAGCGCGGCCCCTGGCGGGATGCCCTTCTTGTTGATGATTGCACCACGGCCGGTGTTGGTCGTTTCGCAAGCGGCGAACTGGTCGAGTTGGCAGAAGAAACAGGTGCCGCAGGCGATCACGAAGGGAATCACCACGCGGTCACCGACCTGCAGGTTGGTCACCCCGCGGCCGGTATCCTCGACGATACCCATGAACTCGTGGCCGAAGATATCTCCCGGCTCGGTCTGTGGAATCTTGCCATGGTAGAGGTGCAGGTCGGAGCCGCAGATGGCGGTAGCGGTGACCCGGAGGATTATATCGTCCTCGTCCTGGATGAGTGGGTCGGGGACATTGTCGACCCTGACGTCCTGGGTTCCGTGGTATGTCAGTGCTCTCATTGGTTCATCTCCTGCAGAGGCGGGTCCGGGTGGTCTATGCAGGGGAAGCCAAGGAGGGAGGTAAAGTTCAGGTGGAATCATCCATCGGTAATTTTCAGTGCTACTGGCCCCACCAACATCATGAAGAACTGTCGTTGAGGTGGCATGGCATCAGGTGAAGCCGGCGCCCGGAGGAAACTTTAGCTGCCCTGCGAGGCTCAACCGTGCTCAAGCCGAGCGTAAAACCATGAACAGGAATCCCGCATTGCAAACAAGCTTTGCCCCTTCGGCCACGCCACGCCAAGCCGCGGGCTTGCTGACATCGGCCATGTTGCTGATGCTTGCCTCGGGGGTTGCGCCGCTTGATCGTGCGGATTGGTGGCTCGAAAACGTTTTGCCGCTGGCGCTTCTGCTCACCTTGGCTGCGACCAGCCGTTATTGGCGCTTTTCTCGGCATGCTTACCTGGCAATCGTGGTGATGCTGGCGATTCACGAGCTAGGAGCGCATTTTACCTATGCCAAAGTCCCCTATGACGCTTGGCTGCGTGCGCTTACCGACCACTCTCTGAATGCCTGGATGGGCTGGCAGCGCAACCAGTTCGATCGTCTGGTGCATCTGAGTTACGGCCTTTTGTTCGTCCTGCCGATCAGGGAGCTGCTCCAGCGCCAGGCCCGGTTGCGAGGCGGCTGGTTGGCGTTGTGTACTGTTTCCTTCGTCGTCGCCACATCGGCGCTTTACGAGCTGCTGGAGTGGATAGGTGGCCAATACCTGGGTGATGACCAGGCACAAGCCTTTGTCGCGACCCAGCAAGACCCTTGGGATGCACAAAAGGACATGGCCCTGGCTTTGCTTGGTGCACTTGTCACCTTGTTGATCCAGCGGGTTGGGGCAAGCAAGGTCTGGGGCAGAAGGGTAGTGAGTTTGGAGGGGGAGCACGGGTAACGGGTAGAAATAAAAGGCTTCTCCACCACTGGAAAGGCTTTTTGCAATCAGCCTGTGACCATTGAAAATTCCTTAAGTTTCCATCGGGAAAACAATAACTTGGAGAATTTTTCCAAGTCGTGTCACTCGTCGGATTTCCATTGTAAGCCCCTGTCCAGAGCCTCAGGATCGCCTCCGTATCCCTCTGAGGCTTTCACAAATGAAGTACTCCTCGATTCTGTTGTTGTCACTTGGCCTGCTGAGCGGCGTTGCGTCGGCAGGCGGCAATACCGGAGCAGGTATAGGTGGCGCATTGGGTGGAGTATTGGGCTCGGTAGTCGGCCAGTCGATCGGCGGCAGCACCGGCTCGGCAATCGGCGCCGGCCTGGGTGGCGCGGCCGGTGGTGCGGTGGGTGCCGACAAGCACAGCCGTGGCGAGGCGGCCATTGGCGGCGCACTGGGTGCAGCTGGCGGCAACGTGGTGGGTCGCAAGATGGGCGGCACCACTGGCAGCATGATCGGCGCAGCAGCCGGTGGCGGTGTGGGTGGTGCCTTGGGCAACCACATGGGCCGGGAATACGATGACGAGAGCGGGCATCGCTACCGTGATTATGATGACGATGACGACGACCGGGGCTGGCGCCGTCACCGCCACGACCGTGGCCATCATTATGGCTGGCGCAACAATCACCGCTACGACGACTGATCCCCGCGTTACTGGCCCATCGCCGGGCTGGCCGCAGCTGTCTCTCGGCTAGGCATCATGCGTGCTCTGCTGTAGCCACTCCCTCGGGCTTGAACCCACCTTGCGGCGAAAGGTGCGGGCCAACGCAGACGGGCTTTCGTAGCCGACCTCATCGGCAATCAGGGCGATGGGGCGGCCTTCGCGCAGCCGTTTCTGGGCAAGGCTGATTCGCCAGTTCGCCAGGTAATCGGCAGGAGTGATACCCACGGTCTCGCGAAAGTGCGCAGCAAAGCTCGCGCGCGACATGCCTGAGCGGTCAGCCAACTCTGCCACGGTCCAATTGTGCTGTGGCTCGTTATGGATACCCACGAGCGCACGGGACAGCTGTGCATTGGCCAGCCCGGCCATCATCCCCGAAGCAATGCTGCGGCTGGCGATCAGATGGCGAAGCAGCTGAATCACCATCAACTCGAACAGCCGATTGAGAATGACATCCCGTCCACACTCGTCGCCGAAGGCTTCTTCGAACAGCCATTCGAGGGTGCCATCGAGGCCCTGCAATTCGCCCAACGGCTTGATGATGAAGTCCGGCAAGGCCTGGGTCAGCGGATTGTTGGCGCCACCATCGAACTGCAAGGTGGCGCACACCAACTCCGCTTCGTCTGCTTCGATCGCCAGCAACTGATGCTCCTGCGGACGTACCGCAAGTATCAGGCTTGGCTCCGCCAGCTCCATGAGCTGACCACGTTTGTCACTGAAGGTCAGGCGACCCGAACGAAGCAGGTGCGCGTGGCCGGAACTTTGCTGTCCATCAAAGCGGGTCGTTCCACAAAAACCACCGTGGTGGAAGGTGGACGCATGCAGGTTGAAGTGCTTGAGCAGTGTCGATAGTCGGTCCATTGGGCGCTCAGGTTTGGACGATCGGTTGCATAGATTCGACGATCTGAAGCCGAAAGGATAGTCGTCTTCCCTAGTATTGACTCCAGGCTTGATCGACAAGCTGGTTAATCACCCTACTGGAGAAACTACCATGACTCGTATCGCTGCTCTCTCGCTGGACCAGGCCCCTGCTGGCTCGCGCACTGCGCTGGAAGGCATTCAGAAAGGCCTTGGTTTCATACCCAACGCCTTCAAGACCCTGGCTCACTCCCCAGCCGCTCTCAATGGATACCTGGGCCTCGCCCAAGCTCTGGGCAAGAGCTCACTGAGCGCCGCGGAGCGTGAAGTGGTTGCGCTTGCCACCTCGGAAATCAATGGTTGCGACTATTGCCTGGCCGCACACAGCTTTTTTGGTGCCAAAGCCGGCTTGAGCGATGAGGCCATTAGCCAGGCGCGTAGTGGCACGCTCAGCGCGGTCGCCGCGCTGGCGCATCAGATCACCGAAAGCCGCGGCCAATTGAATGACGATCAGGTCGCCGCAGCACGCGAGGCCGGTCTGAGCGATGGCAAGATCGTGGAGGTGGTGGCACAGGTCACGCTGTTGACCCTGACCAACTACCTGAACAACATCGCCACCACCGATATCGACTTCCCGCCGTCGGCACACTAGGAGGGCAACCGACATGAGCCAAGTGACAATCTATACCACCCAACACTGCCCTTACTGCGTGAGCGCCAAGCGACTGCTGGCGCACAAAGGGGTCAGTGCCGTGGAAATCGATATCGAGGCTTCGCCGAACCATCTGGCCGAGATGCTGCTGCGATCCAGGCGCAGGACCGTGCCGCAGGTCTTTGTGGGGAGTGTCCATGTGGGAGGTTTTGATGATCTGAAATGCCTCGATCAAAAGGGCGAGCTCGAAGCATTGCTCAGTGCCTGAAGGGCTGATTCAGCGATATTTGCCTTTGGCCGTTAGCCGCCCTTGGCAAGGGCAGCTAACGGTTCAAAGCGGTCACTTGCGATCCCTGTTTCACCGACGCTTCGTTGCATTCGTCGATGATCAGCACTGAGCCGCGGCAACCTGCTTGCGTTCACCCATGGGAGAGACGCCGAAGAAACGGCTGTAGCATTTGGAGAAATGCGCCGGCGAAACGAAACCACAGGCAAGGGCGATATCCCGTACTTGCGATTCGCTGTGCAGTAACAGTTGCCGGGCGCGCGACAGGCGTAATTCAAGGTAGTACTGGCTAGGGGTACTTTGCAGGTGCTTGTGGAACAGGCGCTCCAACTGCCGAACTGAGATGTCGTTCAACTGCGCCAGTTCTTCCAGAGTCACAGGGTCTTCGAGATTGGCCTCCATGATGCTGACTACCTGGCTGAGCTTGGGTTGGGACGTCCCTAGCCGCTGTCGCAGGGGCACGCGCTGGCGCTCTTGCGAACTGCGAACGCGGTCGCACAACAGCAATTCGGCCGCATGTTCGGCAATCTCTCGCCCGCCGGGTTCGCGTGCGATCAGTTGCAGGCACATGTCCATTGATGCCACCCCACCCGAGCTGGTGTACCGGTCACGGTCAAGTTCAAACAACTGGCTTGAAATGATGATCCCGGGAAAGCGCTCTTTCAGCGCTTCGATATCTTCCCAGTGGATGGTGCAACGGTAACCCGTGAGCAGATTGGCACGCGCCAACAAATGGCTACCCGTGCAAATGCCACCCAATGCCACTTGGTCATGGGCGAGCTTGCGCAGCCAGTTCACGATGGGGCGGGTATTGTGGTCGGAGACGATGGGGTTTGGCCCTACCACAAACAGCATGTCCAGCTTGGGCGCATCTTTGATGGTGTATTCAGGCAGGATGCGCATGCCGTTGCTGGCGCTCACCGGCTCCATGTCGGCGGCGATGATCAGTGTCTGGAACATGGCCCTGCGCGCAGCAAGGTTAGCCATGCGCAAGGTCTCCACCGCAGAGGCGAACCCGATGGTGGTGAAATTGGGGATCACCAGAAACCCGACGATCTTGGGTGTGGGGGCATCGACAGGGTAACCCGTGGCCAGCGGGGAGGATCTCGGCGTAGCCATCAATACGACTCCTACAATGCAAGATGACGTGTTCAGCGCCTGTCTCCCGATACAGGCATTTTTTTGTGTAAAAGGGCTCCAAGCCTGCGGCGGCATACTACACGCAGCAATCAGGCTACAGGATGCGCACTGGCCGATATTCGCCCCCTGTTTTCGGTTTGACGCAAAAAGGCGACACCCTGCGAACGCATAGCCTTCGCAGGGCGAAGCGGCTGAGCCAGCCTCAGGCCGATTTGGTTGCGACACGGGGTAGTGGGCGCTTCCTGGGCGAGAAGATCGAACTCATGCACACGATGGCAATTGCCAGCGCGCCGGTTGTCATTACTTCCATGCGGTGGCCGGGCATGATCAGCATCATTGCCAGAATCCCGATGATGGAGGCGACGACCAAGTAGCTCAGCCAGGGGAACAACCACATCTTGAAGGCCATGACCTCACCTCGACGAGCCATCTGCTTGCGCAGGATCAGTTGCGATACCGCGATGGCCAGGTAGACCAGCAGTGCCACGGCACCGGAACTCGCCAGCAGGAAGGAGAACACCTCGTCCGGTGCAAAGTAGTTCAACGCGGTGGTAAGGAAGCCTACAGCGGTGCTGGCCATGACCGCGACGAATGGCACACCGGCCGATGAGGTGCGCTGGAGAACGGCAGGGCCGTCGCCACGTCTGCTCAGCGAGTAGACCATGCGCGATGCGGTGTAGATTGCCGAGTTGAGGCAGCTGGCCACGGCAATCAGCACGACGACATCCACGATCATCTTGGCGTGAGGGATGTTCATCAGCTCAAGGGCCCTCTGATAGGAGCCGACCTGCACCAGCATGGGGTCGTTCCAGGGCACGATCGAGACGATCAGGAACACCGAGACGATGTAGAAGATGCCCATGCGCCACACGACCGAGTTGGTAGCGCGGGTGATCTGTCTGGAGGGGTTCTTGGATTCTGCGGCGGCGATGGTGACGATTTCGGTGCCCATGAAACTGAACACCGTGGTCAGCATGGCGCCAATCACCGCTGCCATGCCGTTGGGCATGAAACCGCCGAAGTCGTTGCTCAGCTTGGCCACGCCACTGACGCTGAGGTTTGGCACCACGCCGGTCAGGGCCAGCGCACCCAGGGCGATGAAGGCCAGTACGGCGATGACCTTGAGCATGGCGAACCAGAACTCGAACTCCCCGTAGCGCGCAACGCTGAACAAGTTGGTCAAGGTCAGCAGGGCAGTAACGGCCAGTGCGAATTCCCAGGTTTCGATCGCGGGGAACCAGGCATGCAGGATTGCCGCTGCGGCAATTGCCTCGATGGGAATGACCAGCACCCAGAACCACCAGTACAACCATCCAATGGTAAAACCGGCCGAACGACCCATTGCGCGTTCGGCATAGGTGGAAAACGAACCGGTATCAGGGGAAGCAACTGCCATTTCACCGAGCATGCGCATGACCAGCACAACCAGTGTGCCGGACATGATGTAGGCCAGGATGGCCGCTGGGCCGGCCGCTGCAATTGCATGCCCCGATCCGATGAAAAGGCCGGCACCGATAGCGCCGGCTATCGAGAGCATGGTGACGTGGCGCTGCTTGAGGCCGGGGGCCAGAGTTGAATGGCTGGACATTATCATTACCCTTGTTGTTATAGATGGCGGGTTAACAGCTAATGCGAATCGTGCTCTGGTAGATCAATGCGGTGTTGCGGCGCTTAACTGAATGCCTCGCGGACAGCGTTGCTGATGCCTTCGGTGCAGACACGCAGAATCAGTTCGCCTTTCTCGCGGCTGGCGCCTTTTGGCGATGACAAGGTTCCACACGCCGGCGTGCGCTCGGCAATGATCGGGAACACATCGTAGGGGGGGAAGGTGGCTGGCGGATGATCGATGGCACGGGCCAGGTCGACTTTCTCGGGGTGCAGGGCCAGCATCAACGAAGTCTCGAAGACGCCACCGTGTTCAATGTCCCAGCCGAGGAATCCGTCAGGGTAGAGTTCCTGGATGACCTCAGGTGCATTGACGAAGTCCCAGTAGGACAGGACCACGACCTTGAAATCGGTGATGCCGGCATAACGGAGTTCGCGCAGCGCCAGGTCGATGCCTTCCACGATGAACATGGAGTTCTCGTAGTGCCCGTTCATCATCACCAGCTGACGCGCGCCGTGCCGGGCCAGCTCCCTGATGATGTCCTGGATGGTATGTGTCAGTGTTGCGCCATCCAGGCTGGTGGTGCCGGGAAAGTGGTTTCCGCCGCCCGATTTTTGCTGCGACTTGTAGCCGTAGGCCAATGCGGGGAGCACCAGGCCGTCGACATTGCGCGCTACGGCCTTGCACAGCGCGGTCGGTAGCAGTACATCCACTTCCATGCACATGTGGTGGCCGTGTTGCTCCAGGGCGCCTACAGGCAAGAATATCGGGCTGCCGGATGCAACACGCCGGGCGTACTCGGGCCAGGTGAGTTCGCCAATTACAACGCTATCGTTCATCGGGTGGTCTCTCTATGTTCTTGTAATTGCAAAAGCTCGTCCGGTTTGCAGCAGTAGCAGATGTCCCAATTTGATCAGATCGCCATCGGCTGGAATTGTCAGTTTCCGACCTGGAATTGACAAAAGCTGCCGTGGCTCTATCCCTTCGGTCACGGCATGCGTTGATGCACGAGTTCAGGGGCGGCGAAAACGTTCATGTCGGACGAACTGATTTGTTTGCCCATTCTGCCTGGCAATTAGGGGTCGAAATCTGACATATCTGGCCAAGCAACTACCGGGACAATATTACTGTTCGCAGTAGACGCTGCGTGGGTAAAGTTGGAGGTAGTACATGCAGCAATTGACCGAAGTGGGCCAGCCATTGGCAAGCACAGTGCGCATTGGTTTCCTGTTGAATGAAGGGTTTGATTTCTATGCGTTGGCCGCCGCATTGGAGCCGTTGCGCATCGCCAATGAAACTGCCCGGTGCGAAGTGTGCCAGTGGCAGATCATCAGCCTTGGCGGCCGGCCGTTGAAGGCCAGCAACGGCATTTCCACGGCCACCGTGGAACTGAGCCAGGCAAAACCGCTGGATATACTCATTCTCTGCCCGGGTGATGAAATGCGTTCACGCACAGGCACCCCGCACCTGCGCCACCGTGTATCGGGGCCGAAGGTGCGCTGTGCGGCAAAACAGATGACGTGGTGGTTGCCCACCGTTGACGATCACGCAGACCTGCCTGTCGGCCAGATCAAATGTGTGCATGCACCGGCCAGTGTTTCGGACCAGGTCAAGAAGACCCTGGCTTTGTTCCCGCCGTCTACATCCCACCTGCTTGGAGTCAGCGAACTGGCAACGCTGATCGGCGTTTCGCGGCATCTTCTCGAGCGCTTGTTCGCGCACCGACCCCACTGAATCCTCACTATCGGTTGATTGCGCTGGCGCCTCGAATTCTGCGTCGCCTTTGCGGTGTTTGGCCTCGTTTACATGGCGACGGATCTGGTCATTTACGGGTCGGGTTCGCGCAAAAAAACATTCGGCTTATCTGGTCGAATAGTCACCAGTGGCACCGATAAACAAGTTTCTCCGCTGTTAACTACAAGGAATAAAAAACATGCAAATGCCAAAAACCATTCAGATCAAGAACGGCGAAAAAGTCAAACCGACGTTCTCGCAACAGGAATATGCCAACCGTCAGTCCAAATTGCGCACTTACCTGGCACAAAACAATATCGATGCTGCGGTCTTTACCTCCTACCACAATATCAACTACTACAGCGACTTCCTGTACTGCTCGTTTGGCCGCCCCTATGCACTGGTTGTCACTCAGGAAGCCGTCGTGTCGATCAGTGCCAACATCGATGGTGGCCAGCCATGGCGCCGTACGGTCGGTACCGACAACATCATCTACACCGACTGGCAGCGTGATAACTATTTTGTCGCGATTCAGCAGGCACTGCCCAAGGCCGGGCGCATCGGCATCGAGTTCGACCACCTGAACCTGATGAACCGGGACAAACTGGCCAGCCGTTACCCGCAGGCCCAGCTGGTGGACATCGCCGCGCCGTGCATGCGCATGCGCATGATCAAGTCGGCTGAAGAACACGCGATCATCCGCCAGGGCGCCCGGGTAGCCGACATCGGTGGCGCTGCGGTGGTGGAGGCCCTGCGTGACCAGGTACCTGAGTACGAAGTGGCATTGCACGCTACCCAGGCGATGGTGCGGGAAATCGCCCGCACCTACCCGGACTCCGAGCTGATGGATACCTGGACCTGGTTCCAGTCGGGCATCAATACCGACGGCGCCCACAACCCGGTGACCTCGCGCAAGGTCAACAAGGGCGACATCCTCAGCCTCAACTGCTTCCCGATGATCGCGGGTTACTACACCGCACTGGAGCGTACGCTTTTCCTGGACCACTGTTCCGATGAGCACCTGCGCCTGTGGGAGGTCAACGTCAAGGTGCATGAGGCTGGCCTTGAACTGGTCAAGCCCGGCATGCGCTGCAGCGACATCGCGCTGCAGCTGAACGAGATCTTTCTGGAGCACGATCTGCTGCAATACCGTACGTTCGGTTACGGCCACTCGTTCGGTACGCTGAGCCATTACTATGGTCGCGAGGCAGGCCTGGAGTTGCGTGAGGACATCGACACCGTACTCGAGCCGGGTATGGTGGTGTCGATCGAGCCGATGATCATGCTGCCCGAAGGCCTGCCGGGAGCTGGCGGTTACCGTGAACACGACATCCTGATCGTCAATGAGCACGGCAGTGAAAACATCACCAAGTTCCCGTACGGTCCGGAACACAACATCATCAAAAAGTGACTGAACCCGCCGCACAGTCACCCTGTGCGGCTTTCTCCCTGCGCCGGCGATTTGCGCGGTGCGCCTGAAGGCGTGAACCGCGGTTGACTGAATTACGCCGGATATAACTGCTCCTCTATCGAAACCGTGAGTGATGAAGTCTCTGCACCGGTGTGGAGGGTGGTATCCGTTTCGATCAGCATGACCGCACATTCTTCCTCGGCAATCGGCCGGTGTCGCATTTGCTTTGGAATCACACAGAATTCTCCTGCGTTCAGGACAATGGTGCGGCTTTCGAGCTCGATGCGAAGCGTGCCAGAGACCACCGTAAACATTTCGTCTTCATGTTCATGGGCATGCCAGACGAACGCGCCTTTCAATTTCGCAATCTTGATGAAATGGTTGTTGACGCGGCCGATGACCTTGGGCTTCCAGTATCCGGTCAGCGTATCCAGTTCATGTTGCAGGTTGATGCTGTCCACCGTGTTGATCATGCGCGTACTCCCTTCTGCAAGTCAGTCTGAGGCTTGCAATCTAGAGCGGCGCGTGGCTTTTGCGTATCGACGAATTACAATACCGGTATTAACACTGCTAATGGCCTGGCATGAACAAGAACCACACCCTTGATCTGGCGCTGCTCAGGGCCTTTGTCGAAGTGGCGGATACCGGAAGCATGAGTGTTGCATCGGTAGGGCTGCACCTGACACAAGGGGCTGTCAGCCAGCGAATCAAGCGACTGGAGGCATTCCTCGGCTGCCCATTGCTGATGCGTGACACTCAAGGCAGTAGCCTGACCTGGCAGGGGAGGTCGTTGTTGCCCGACGCTCGTCGCCTGCTGCGGATGCATGATGCATTTTGCGCCAGTGTCGGGGCCAGGGAATCAGACGCCCCGGTGCGTCTCGGGCTCCCGTTCGATATGGCTGGCGCGCCGCTTGCTCCCGTGCTGAAGGCGTTCGGTGATGCCTTCCCCAAGGCCGAGGTAAAGATCTTCAGTGCTTCGTCCGTGGACCTCGACCAGGTGTTCGCCACGGGCGAACTCGATCTGGTGCTCAGCCAAGGCCCGGTTGATGTCGAGTTGGGCGAACGCCTGGCTGTTGATCAGCTGGTGTGGCTGGGCAGCGAGACCGCATCGGCACGGCGCCCATTGGCTCTGTGCTTCCTGACGGCGAATTGCGCCTTTCGCGACACCGTTTTCCGGTGTCTTGGCAAAGCAGGTATCGAGGCAAAGGCGGTATTTGAAAATGCGTCGGTCGATACCACGTTGACCATGGTTCGCAACGGGCTGGCGGTTACGCCATGGCTGCAAAGTCTCGTTCCTGAAGATATCAGCCTGGCTGCACCCGAATGTGGGTTACCGACACTGCCCGCGTTCGCCGTGCGGTTGCAGACGGTCGAGGATGCCAGTCGTTCCGTTTCTGGCCTCGCGGACATTATCCGGGAACATTTCAAGCGCTGAGACGGCTGCGTTTCTCATCACTGCGAAGCCGGTCCAAAATGAGCAGGGCCAGATTGTTTGTTGACGTTGCTCCACGCCTGTGTACCCGACTGACGCAGGCCTACGGCTCTTGCGCAAGACCGTGCAGGTGCTCGCGCAGAAAGTCGATGAAGGCCATCGCCCGTGCCGAATGTCGCCGCTCGCGGCTGAACACCGCGCTGACGGGCAGTGCCGTGGCTTTGTAATCGTCAAGCACGCTTAGCACGCTGCCGCGTTCAACGTCTGCTTTGAAAAGCCATTGTGGGGAGAGGGAGATGCCCAAACCGCACAGCACCATTTCCCGAATGGCCTCGCTGCTGTTGCTGGTGACGTTGCCTGTGATGGCGATATCGAACGCGTCCGACCTCCGTGTGAAGCGCCAGCGATCGTAATGCTCCAGCAACGTGAAGCCGATGCAGTTGTGGTTTGCCAGTTCGCCAGGCTCCAGTGGCAGGCCGTGGCGTTCCAGATAGGCAGGCGAGGCGTATACCTGCCGCAGGGTGTTGCCGAGCGGTAGCGCCACCAGGCCCTCGTTTTTCACTACGCCTATCCGGATCGCCACATCTAGGTTCTCCATGAGCAGGTCTTCGTTGTGATCGTTCAGCCGGAGGTCAATCCGCACATCGGGATAGCGCTGCAGAAAAGTCCCGATCAGAGGCGCTATGCACAAGCGTCCGTAGCTGACCGGTGCGGCGACGCGCAGGGGGCCCGCTATCTGTTCCTGGCCACTGGCAAAGCTGCGTGTGGCACTTTCCAGTTGACCGAGAATTTCCTGGCAGTGGCGGTAGAAACGTTGCCCTTGGTCGGTCAGCGCCAGGTGGCGGGTGCTGCGGGCGAATACTGGCCCGCCCAGGTATTGCTCCAGCGCACGGACCTGCTTGCTGATTGCCGGCTGCCCCATGTTCAGCTCCCGGGCCACTGCCGAGAAAGACCCACGCTCCACGACGCGTACGAAGATGCGCATGCTGTCGAACAGATCCATTGCCACCTGGCCTCTACTGGGAATGAGTAATATGCAAATTCAGCTTCTTATCGGAATGGGTGAGAGGGCGCAACCTGTATGCATCCACTGAACAGAGGTATCCGTCATGAGTCAGACCATGCTTGCCGCCATCGCCGAGTCCGCCCAAGCCCCACTGGTCGTTCGCCGCATTCCTCGCCCGGTTCCCGCTCCAGGCCAGGTCCTTGTCAGCGTTCACGCCGCTGGAGTAAACCCGCTCGATACCAAGATTGCCTCTGGTGCAGGGGCGCACGCCCGTCAGGCGCTGCCAGCGGTGCTTGGTCTGGATCTGGCCGGTACGGTCGTCGAACTGGGCGAGGCGGTAGAGGGCTTCACGCTCGGCCAGGAGGTTTTCGGCATGGCCGGCGGAATCGGCGGGGCCCAGGGCACCATGGCCGAATACATCGCCGTGGATGCCCGGCTGATCGCAGCAAAACCGCACACTCTGGGCATGCACGAGGCAGCAGCCTTGCCTTTGGTGTTCATCACCGCCTGGGAAGGTCTGGTTGATCGAGCCAATGTCCGGGCTGGCCACACCGTGCTTGTTCACGGTGGTGCAGGTGGGGTAGGCCAGATGGCCATCCAGCTGGCGAAAGCTCGCGGGGCCAAAGTCTGTGCCACCGGTTCGGCCGGCAGCCTCGATTTCATACGTTCACTGGGCGCTACGGCGATCGACTACCAGGCGCAGAGCGTAGAGTCCTACGTCGAGCAACATACCGCAGGGGCAGGTTTCGACATTGTTTATGACACTGTGGGCGGTAGCACGCTGGATGCGTCATTCAAGGCGGTGAAGCCCTATACCGGTCACGTGGTGAGCTGCCTTGGTTGGGGCGAGCACAGTCTTGCGCCGCTCTCGTTCAGAAGCGCCACTTATTCGGGGGTGTTCACCCTGGCCCCGTTGCTCACGGGCCAGGGCCGCGAACACCATGGCGCAATCCTGCGCGAGGCGGCCAAGCTGGCAGATGCGGGGCAACTGACGATCCGGGTGGATCGGCAACGGTTCGCACTGGACGAGGTAAACGACGCCTTCCGCCAGGTCGCAGAAGGCCGCGCCAAGGGCAAGACAATCATCCAGTTGTTGAGCGAATAGAACCGAGAACGTTGAACGCCAAGGTATCCGCCGATGGGGGCCGCTTTACCGAGCGGCCCCCTGACTTTGTCGTGCTGGAGAGCAGATCTCGGGGTACGCGATTCTATGGCACACGCTGAGTGGGTCAATTGCAATCGCTGGCATGCCTTGGCAATGCACTCGATATCAGTGCTGCCAGCAGAACAAATACTGTGGAGATCCACAGGCAGGCCTCCAACCCGTAAGCCTGGAATACCCAGCCGGAAAGCAGCGTACCGACCAGCCGCCCTAGCGCGTTGGACATGTAGTAGAAGCCCACATCCAGCGATACCCCGTCTTCCTTGGCATAGCTGACGATCAGGTAGCTATGCAGTGACGAATTAACGGCGAACAGCACGCCGAACAGCATCAGCCCGCCAAGCACTATCACCTGGGCCGACCAGCCTGCCGACAGGCCCACGGCGATGAGCGCCGGCAGCCCGGCAAGGGCGATCGCCCAGATGAAAGCCGCGCGACCGTCGGGCACCTGGCCGCGTTTCTTGCCAGTGATGTGGGGGGCAAGCGACTGGACGATGCCGTAGCCGATTATCCATGCAGCCAGGAAGCCGCCGACCAGCCAGAAGTCCCAGCCAAAGGCCGTGGTCAGGTACACCGGCAATGCCACGACGAACCAGACGTCACGGGCGCCAAAGAGAAACAGCCGTGCGGCCGAAAGAATGTTGATGGCCCGGCTCTTGGACAGCATGTCGCGGAACTTCGGCTTGGCCTTGGCCTTGCCCAGGTCCTTCTTCAGCAGGATCAGGCTGCCGAGCCAGATCAATGCCAGTACCGTCGCCATGGCCAGCACCGCCAGGGTGAAGCCGAGCAGGGCGAGCAGGGCGCCACCAAGGAAGAAACCCACGCCCTTGAGCGCGTTTTTCGAGCCCGTCAGGATGGCCACCCACTTGTACAGGGTGCCTTGCTGGCTGCCTGGCACCAGCAGCTTGATGGAGCTCTTGGCACTCATCTTGTTCAGGTCCTTGGCGATGCCGGACAGCGCCTGTGCCGCCATCACCCAGGGCACTGTCAGCCAGGCTGCTGGTACCGTGAGCATCAGCAAGGCCAGCACCTGCATGCCCAAGCCGATGTTCATGGTGCGGTTGAGCCCCAGGCGGGCGCCGAGGTAGCCGCCCACCAGGTTGGTGATCACGCCGAACACTTCATAGAACAGGAACAGCGCCGCGATCTGCAGCGGCGTGTAGCCCAGCGTATGGAAATGCAGTACCACCAACATGCGCAACGCACCGTCGGTGAGGGTGAAGGCCCAGTAGTTGCCGGTAACCAGCAGGTACTGACGCACGTGTGCAGGCAGGGCTGACAACGCCTTCATGATTGCCGGTTACTCCGCCGTGCCGACCATTCGGGCCAGTTCCGCTGCGCGGTTGGCGTAGCCCCACTCGTTGTCATACCAGGCGTAGATCTTCACCTGGGTACCATTGACCACCAGGGTCGATAGCGCATCGATGATGGAGGACCGCGGATCGGTGCGGTAGTCGATGGACACCAGCGGTCGCTGTTCGTAGCCCAGGATACCCTTCAACGGGCCTTCGGCAGCCGCCTTCAACAACGCATTTACCTCTTCGGCCGTGGTCTCGCGTGCCACTTCGAACACGCAGTCGGTCAGCGAGGCGTTGGCCAGCGGTACACGTACGGCGTGCCCATTCAGCTTGCCGCGCAGTTCAGGAAAGATCTCTGCGATTGCGGTAGCCGAGCCCGTGGTGGTCGGGATCAGGCTCATGCCCGAGGCGCGGGCGCGACGCAGGTCCTTGTGCGGTGTATCGAGGATGCTCTGGGTATTGGTCAGGTCGTGGATGGTGGTGATCGAGCCGTGGCGGATGCCCAGGTTCTCGTGAATCACCTTGACCACCGGGGCCAGGCAGTTGGTGGTGCAGGAAGCGGCGGTGACGATACGGTGCTGCGCCGGGTCGAACAGGTGCTGGTTGACGCCCATCACCACGTTCAGCGCGCCTTTCTCCTTCACTGGCGCGCAGACCACCACGCGTTTGACGCCCTGGTCCAGGTAGGCCTGGAGCACGGCTACCGACTTCATCTTGCCGCTGGCTTCGATGACCAGGTCGCAGCCTGACCAGTCGGTGTCGGCGATCGCCTTGTTCGCAGTGACCTTGATGCGTTTGCCCTCGATCACCACCGAGTCGCCTTCTGCTCCGGCTTCACGCTGCCAGCGGCCGTGGACCGAATCGAAGTTGATCAGGTGGGCGTGGGTCTCGGCGTCGCCGGCCGGGTCATTGATCTGGACGAATTCGAATTCCGGCCAGCCCCAGGACGCGCGCAGCGCCAGGCGACCGATACGGCCAAACCCATTGATGCCTACTTTGATTGCCATGGTCTCGTTCTCGAGTTGTGACTTCAGATGGATCGTTGATTGACACGCCTGGACAATTCCTCGGCCGACTCCTTGCGCTCGGAGTAGCGGTCGACGAGGTAGTCGGCGCGGTCGCGTAACAGCAGGGTGAACTTCACCAGTTCTTCCATGACGTCGACGACACGGTCGTAGTACGGGGACGGTTTCATGCGGCCCGCTTCGTCGAATTCCAGGTAGGCCTTGGGCACGGACGACTGGTTAGGGATGGTGAACATGCGCATCCAGCGGCCAAGCACGCGCAACTGGTTGACCACGTTGAACGACTGCGAACCACCGCATACCTGCATGACTGCAAGGGTCTTTCCCTGGGTCGGCCGTACGGCGCCCATGCTCAGGGGGATCCAGTCGATCTGCGACTTGAACACGCCGGTCATTGCACCGTGGCGTTCCGGCGAGCACCAGACCATGCCTTCGGACCACAACACCAGATCGCGCAGTTCCTTGACCATGGGGTGGTCATCGGGCACGTCATCCGCCAGTGGCAGCCCGGTCGGATTGAAGATGCGCGTCTCGGCACCGAAGTGCTCCAGCAGGCGCGCCGCTTCTTCCGTCAGCAGGCGGCTGAACGAGCGTTCGCGGGTCGATCCGTACAGCAGCAGGATGCGAGGCTTGTGGGTGGACTGCTGCGCGATCGCCAGTTTCTCGGCTGTCGGCAGATCGACCAAGTCGTTGTCGATGTTGGGAATGTGGTGTTCGGTCATGGTTTCACTCCTGAGACAAGGCGCCAGATGGCTGATCGAACCAGCGACGCTTGAGCCACCAGGCCACGCCAACCAGCGAAATCAGTACCGGCACTTCCACCAAGGGCCCGATGACGGTGGCAAACGCGACCGGCGAGGCGAGGCCGAAGGTGGCGATGGCCACAGCAATGGCCAGTTCGAAATTGTTGCTTGCCGCGGTGAAGGCCAGCGCAGTGGTGCGGGGGTAGTCGGCCTCCAGTAGCTTGCCCATCCAGAAGCTGAAGAAGAACATCACCACGAAATAGATGGTCAGCGGGATGGCGATGCGCAGCACGTCCAGCGGCAGTTGCAGCACCATGTCGCCTTTCAGGCTGAACATGGCAACGATGGTCAGCAGCAACGCCACGAGGGTCAGCGGGCTGATTTTCGGAATGAAGTGCTCCTGGTACCAGGTGGCGCCTTTACGGCTGATCAGGGTCTTGCGGGTCAGGAAACCGGCCAGGAACGGGATACCCAGGTAGATCAACACCGATTGGGCTATATCGAGGAAGCTGGTCTTGATGACGCTACCTTCCAGGCCGAACAGTGGCGGCAGCAGGCCCAGGAAGATCCAGGCGTACACGCTGAAGAACAGAATCTGGAAAATGCTGTTGAAGGCGACCAGGCCGGCCACGTACTGGTTATTGCCGCCGGCGATCTGGTTCCATACCAACACCATGGCGATGCAACGCGCCAGGCCGATGAGTATCAGGCCGGTCATGTACTCGGGCTTGTCGGAAAGGAACACTACTGCCAGCCCGAACATAAGCACCGGGCCGATCACCCAGTTCTGGATCAGCGACAGTGCAAGGATGTGCTTGTCCTTGAAGACCTGTGGCAACTCCTCGTATTTCACCTTCGCCAATGGCGGGTACATCATGACGATCAGGCCGATTGCGATGGGGATGTTCGTCGAGCCCACCGACAGCCTGTTCAGCCACGCTGGCAACCCCTGGAACAGGCTTCCGAGAGCGATCCCCAGGCCCATGGCCAGGAAGGTCCAGACCGTCAGGTAGCGGTCGAGGAAGGAAAGCCGGCTTTTGCTCATGGTGTATCTCCCTGAACGTCAGAGCGTTCCGATGATCGCCAGCTCGGCCTTGAGCCGGGCGGCATCCAGTTGTTCGAAAGGCAATGCGAGAAATGCCTTTTTTTCTCGGCAGTGGTCAGCAGCAGGCAGCGACGCGCTGAGGGCGGTCACCCATGGTGTCCAGTCGTTTGGCGCTGGTGCTCAACCATTCGCGATTGGCATCCAGCGTGGTTACCAGGACATCGCGTACCCAGGCGGGAAGCTCTGGATGCAGGCGGTAGTAAACCCATTGGCCCTGCCTGCGGTCTTCAAGCAGGCCGCAGGTGCGCAGTTGTGCGAGGTGGCGAGAAACCTTGGGTTGGCTTTCTTCCAGGGCGCAGATCAGTTCACAGACGCACAGCTCTTCCTCGCGAGCGATCAGCAGCATCATCCGAATGCGGTTCTCGTCGGCGAGGCATTTGAAGACCTGGGTCGGGGTCAGCGAGTCAGTCATGGCAGTTCTCGGTGTTTGCTTTTCATGCTTGATATATATGGTTTTTCAAATATACGATTTTTCGCATGTATTGCAAGGCCTGCCAGATTGGTTCCTGCAGACGAAAAGAAGGCCTTGCAGGAGATCGCCCAGCCCTTTGGGCTGCGCTGTCGCGCAGAAGTCAATTCGCAAGCGCGACGCGGCCTCTGTGGGAGCGGGCGTGCCCGCGAAGAATTCAACGCGGTGGTTGGCACCGGCTGCGCCGGTGTTCGCGGCGGTTCGACGCCTCGACACGCCCGCTCCCACAGAGGCCCTGCTCAATCATCCAGCTATATGCAGTCCATGAGGGCGGGCCAGTCCGTTCCACCGTAGCGTCCTGTCGAGCAAGGCTTGACCGCCCACGCTGTGCAAATACGTTTAACATGCTCCAGGCCTGCCCCCATCGTTGAAGAGATCTGTATGGAGTTACGTCAGCTTCGCTATTTCCTGAGTGTTCTGGAGTACGGCAGTCTTGGCCGGGCGGCGGTCGAGCTCGGGGTCGGCGCCTCCGCACTGAGCCAGCAACTGTCGAAGCTGGAGAGCGAGGTGAGTACCCGGCTTTTGACGCGTTCGAGCACCGGCGTAGCGCCGACCGCGGCCGGACTGGCCTTCGAATACCATGCGCGTCTTGCGCTTCGTCAGGCGGAACATGCTGTGCTGGCAGCTCAAAGTGGCCGCATGAGCGGCTATGCCAGCGTGGGGCTGGCTCCGACCACGGCTTCGATTCTTGGCCTTGCCTTGATCGACAGGATGCGAGAGCGCTATCCCGATATCCGTCTGCACCTGGTGGAGATGCTGTCTGGTTACCTGATGAACCAGCTCAATGCCAGGCACCTTGACCTGGCGGTGCTGTTCCAGGCAGAGACGGGGCCGCGCCTGGAGGTGCGGGGGCTGCTGACGGAGCGGCTGTTCGTGCTGGTTCCCGCACCGCTGGTCAAGGATGGCTGGGGCGAGTCGCTCACGTTGCAACAGATCGCGACGTTGCCGTTGGTGATGCCCAGCAACCAGCATGGATTGCGCACGACGTTGCGCTCGATTTTCGAGCGGGCAGGGCTGGAGGCCAGCATCGTCATGGAAGTCGATGGCTTGTCGCTGTTGATGGATTGCGTGTGTGCGGGCCATGCCGCCACCATCCAACCTGGCGCGACAGTGGCTCGGGCGCATCAGGCGGGCCTGCGCGTGTTTGCTGTCGACGAAGCCCTGGCGCAGCGTCGCAATGTGATTGTCAGCCTGACTGATGACGAGCTCTCACCGGCGGCGCTGGCTACGCGGATCGTACTGCAGGACGTTGCCCGGGAGCTGGTGGAGCAGGGCCGATGGCCAGGCGCACGGCTGCTTTGACCCAGGCGCCGGGGGCGCTTGTTCCGACCCTTTAGAAAAACTGAATGCCTCCCCCCGACCATCGCGTTTCGCGGTCTGCGGGCGCTCATTAAAGTCCCCGGTCACGAGGAGCAGCCGAACATTCGGCTCTTCGTGATCTGGAGGCGAAATGATCGATGTGCTAGTCATCGGAGGGGGCAATGCCGCCCTCTGTGCCGCGCTGATGGCGCGAGAGGCCGGAGCCAGCGTGCTGCTGCTCGAGGCCGCACCCCGCGCCTGGCGTGGTGGCAACTCACAACACACGCGCAACTTGAGGTGCATGCATGATGGACCGCAGGATGTGCTGGTCGAGGCGTACCCGGAAGAAGAATTCTGGCAGGACCTGCTGAAGGTTACCGGTGGCCAGACCGATGAAAAGCTTGCGCGGCTGGTGATTCGCGCGTCTTCCAGTTGTCGCGGGTGGATGCGCCGCCATGGCGTGCATTTTCAGCCCTCGTTGTCGGGTGCGCTGCACACAGCAAGGACCAACGCCTTCTTCATGGGCGGCGGCAAGGCACTGGTCAATGCCTACTTTCGCAGCGCCGAAAACCTTGGCGTACAGATACGCTACGACACGCCAGTAGCCGACATCGAACTGCAGGGCGGACGCTTCGTCGCGGCCCATGTGCCGGCGCGTGAGGTTCAGGGGCGACACCTGCCTGCCGAGCGCATCGAGGCGCGTACCTGTGTGCTTGCCGCCGGCGGTTTCGAGTCCAACCGTGAGTGGTTGCGCGAGGCGTGGGGGCAGAACGAGCGAGGGGAGTGGCCTTCGGACAATTTCCTGATCCGAGGCACGCGCTTCAATGACGGGGTGCTGTTGCGCCGCATGATCGAACAGGGCGCCGACACGATTGGCGACCCGACTCAGGCGCACATGGTGGCGATCGATGCTCGTGCGCCGTTGTACGACGGCGGCATCTGCACGCGCATCGATTGTGTGTCGCTGGGCGTGGTGGTCAACCGCGATGGCCAGCGCTTCTACGATGAAGGCGAGGATTTCTGGCCCAAGCGCTATGCCATCTGGGGGCGCCTGGTGGCGCATCAGCCTGGGCAGGTGGGGTTCTCTATCATCGACCAGAAAGCCCTCGGGCGCTTCATGCCACCGGTTTTTCCAGGCGCCACTGCCGATAGCCTGGAGGCGTTGGCCGGCCTGCTCGGTTTGCCTGTGCAGGCCTTCCTCGAAACCGTGCATGCCTACAACCGAGCCTGCCAGGTGGGCACTTTCGACCACACCCGGCTGGACGACTGCCACACCGCAGGCCTGGAACCGGCGAAAAGCCACTGGGCGCGCCCGATCGATACGCCGCCTTATTACGGCTACCCGCTGCGCCCTGGCGTGACTTTCACCTACCTGGGGCTGCGCACCGATGAAACCGCCGCCGTCCATTTCGACGGGCGTCCCAGCCCGAACCTGTTCGTTGCCGGTGAAATGATGGCGGGCAATGTGCTGGGCAAGGGCTACACCGCAGGCGTCGGCATGTCCATCGGCACCGCCTTCGGCCGTATTGCCGGGACCAGCGCTGCTGCGGCGGCGGGTTACGAACATCCAGAAAAAGAGAACAGCCATGACTGCGCAACTGCCTGAGCCACGCCAGCCTGACACCGCCGGGCCGGCCCTCGAACTGATCCCGGTGTTGAACGTTGAGGAGCAGGAAGTGGACCGGCAAATGCGGATCTGCAATGCCTGCCGTTACTGCGAGGGCTTTTGCGCGGTTTTCCCGGCGATGACCCGCAGGCTGGAGTTCGGCAAGGCCGATATCCATTACCTGGCCAACCTGTGCCACAACTGCGGCGCCTGCCTGCATGCCTGCCAGTACGCGCAGCCCCACGAATTCGCGGTGAACGTGCCCCAGGCGATGGCCAAGGTGCGCGGGCAGACATACGCCGAGTACGCCTGGCCGGCCCTCTTCGGGCGGCTGTACAGGCACAACGGTACCTATGTCGCCAGTGCATTGGCCGTAGCCTTGTCGCTGTTCCTGCTGCTGACCTTGTTCGTCAACGGCACGCTGCTGCCCGGGCGGTTGGCTGGGAATTTTTATGCGGTCTTCCCGCACAACACCCTGGCACTGATGTTCGGTAGCGTCTTTGCCGCTGCAGCGCTGGCCCTGGCGGTGGCGGTACGTCGCTTCTGGCGCTCGGTCTCGCCTGCCGAGGCGCTGGCGCAACCGGCCAAAGGGGCAGTGCTTGAGGCATCAAGCGCGGTGTTGACCCTGAAATACCTCGACGGTGGGCACGGCCAAGGTTGCAACAATGCCGATGATCGCTACACGCTCTGGCGCCGTCGCTTCCATCACTTCACCTTCTACGGCTTCATGCTGTGCTTTGCCGCCACGGTGGTCGCCACCGGTTATCACTACCTGCTGGGCCAGCAGGCGCCGTACCCGCTGCTGAGTGCACCGGTGTTGCTCGGAACCCTGGGCGGAATTGGCTTGATTGTCGGGCCGGCCGGGTTGCTGGCGCTGAACCTGCGCAGGGCGCCGGAGCAGGGCGATGTGGCCCAGCGCCCCATGGACCGGGCCTTCATTCTGCTTCTGCTGTTGGTCAGCGCCACAGGCCTCGCCTTGCTGGGCCTGCGTGATACCGCCGCGATGGCGATCGTGCTGGCGCTTCACCTGGGGACGGTGATGGCGCTGTTCATCACGCTGCCCTATGGCAAGTTTGCCCATGGCCTGTTCCGCAGCGCGGCACTGCTCAAGTTTGCAATCGAGAAGCGCCGGCCCAACAAGCTGGGCCTGGGCGGGGAGTGAACCATGAACTCAGCCCGTATTTCCCCTGCGCCGTGCCGAGCCGGAAGCAAGGCATTTCGTTCAACGGTTGGGCCACTTGTCCAGCAGGATCGACACGAACTTCTCCGCTGCCGGCGACAGCGACGCCCCTCTGCGGTAGACCAATCCCAGGGTGCGGGTTACCTGGGGCTCGATCAGCGGCACGCTGACCAGCGTCGGGTGGTCGGCGCTGGGCATGGCCAGGCTGGGCATGGCCGACACGCCCAGCCCGGCCTCGACCATGCCCAGCGAGGTCGACAGGTGCTGAACCTCATAGAACCACTTGGGCCTCAGGTTGAGCCCGGACAGGGCATGGTCCAGCAGCATCCGGTTACCGCTAAGCCGGCCTACGCCGATCAGGCGGTAGTCGGCCAGTTCTGTCCAGGTGACGGCTTCACGGTTCGCCAACTTGTGGTCCCTGCGGCAGGCCAGCACGAAGTGCTCCTGTACCAGGGAGACGAACTCGATGTCCGGGTGCTGGCCGCTCATCATGTTGATGCCGAAATCGGCTTCACCCCGCAGCACGGCTTCGAGCCCGTCGTTGGCACTGAGGTCCAGCAGACGAATGCGGATCTTGGGGTATTGCTCGTTGTAGTCGCGGATCACCGATGGCAGGAAATAAAACGCTGCGGTCGGAATACAGGCGAGGGTTACCTGGCCGGTCTGTCGTTCTGCGAGTTCGCGAATGCTCAGGATCGAGTCTTCGAAGTCATCCAGCAGGCGCCTGGCCTTGGGCAGGAAGTCACGCCCGACGCTGGTCAGGCTGACCCGACGAGTAGTGCGTTCCAGCAACGAAGTGCCCAAGCCTTCCTCGAGCTTCTTGATCCGTCGGCTCAAGGCGGGCTGGGACAGGTGCAGCGCTTCTGCGGCTTCGTGGAAGCTGCCGAGTTCGGCGATTTTCACGAAAGATCGTATGTCTTGCAGCTCATATTCCATCTCGGATCGCTCTTGGCATTGGGTTCGGTATTGATGCTCAAATCGGAACAATAACTACGATATTTGCATTGGATTGATTTATCCATCCCTGTCAATCTTTTGTCCACAGCATCAATGATGTCCATTGATCAACAAGAGTGCGAAATCATGCAACGAATTCCTTGCGTACTCATGCGCGGTGGCACCTCCAAGGGCCCCTTTTTCCATGCATGGGACCTTCCTGCCAATGTGGTCGAACGCGACGAATTGCTGATCAACCTGATGGGTTCCGGGCATGAACTGGAAATCGACGGCATCGGTGGCGGTAGCCCGCAGACCAGCAAGGTAGCGATTGTCAGCCCCTCGCTGCATGCCGACGCCGACGTCGATTACCTGTTCGTGCAGGTCATGGTCGCCCAGCGCCGGGTCGATACCGCGCCCAACTGCGGCAACATGCTGTGCGCCGTTGGCCCGTTCGCCATCGAGCAAGGTCTTGTCAAAGGCCAGGACGGCAAGACGCTGGTGCGTATTCGCAACCTGAACACCGGCACTTTCGTCAATTCGCTGGTGGAAACCCCCGGCGGCATCGTGCGCTATGAAGGCCGCACGGCGATCGATGGCGTACCGGGCACTGCCGCCCCGGTACACCTGACCTTCCTCGATGCGGTCGGCAGCAAGACCGGCAAACTGTTCCCGACTGGCAAGGCCAAGGATGTGATCGACGGCGTTGCGGTCACCTGCATCGACATGGCCATGCCGATGATGGTGGTGGAGGCCAGCCAGCTGGGCGTCACCGGCTCGGAATCCCCGGCCGAACTCGACGCCAACGGCGAACTGCTCGAGCGCCTCGAGGCGTTGCGCCTGAAGGCCGGCAAGGCCATGGGCCTGGGTGATGTCAGCGGCATGGTCATCCCCAAGCCTGTTCTGGTGTCCAAGCCCCGTTATGACGGCACGTTGCAGGTTCGCTACTTCATGCCGCACAACTGCCACCGCGCCTTGGCCATCACCGGAGCGATAGGGCTGGCGACTGCCTGCGTCAGCCCAGGTACGGTGATCGGCGATCTGCTGGGCGAGGGCGCCGTGCAGTTGACCGAAGTGCGTCTGGAACATCCAAGCGGCGGTATCGATGTCGCGCTGTCGCGCAGTGGTGCAGATGGCAAGACGATTCAGGCCTCTGTGGTGCGAACTGCCCGGCGGTTGTTCTCAGGCTTCGTTTACGCGCCTACATTCCGCAGGTTGGCGGGGTAGGCCCAGGCGGTAGTCCAGACCTGTACATTCGCAACAAGCGCATCCGCACAATTTCAACAATGGGTGATGCCTCATGAGACTCGCCAAATCGCTGTACTTCCAGATCCTCTGCGCCGTCCTGCTGGGCGTGGTGGTCGGTCACTTCTGGGCGCAACAGGCCGTTGCGCTCAAGCCCCTGGGTGATGCGTTCATCAAGCTGATCAAGATGATGATCGCGCCGGTGGTCTTCTGCACCATCGTCACCGGTATCGCCGGGATGACCGACAAGCGCTCCCTCGGGCGTTTGATGAGCAAGACCTTGCTGCTGTTCCTGGTATTGACTGTCATCAGCCTGATGATCGGCCTGGCAGCGGTATACCTGTTCCGCCCTGGTGTCGGCATGAACATCGACCCTGCCACGCTAAGCACTGCGGGGCTCGGCCAGTACGCCGCATCTGCGGCGAAGCTCAGCGTGGTCGACTTCTTCATGCATATCATTCCCGATACGTTCATCGGGGCGTTCAACAAGGGTGAAGTGTTGCCGGTGCTGTTCATCGCGGTGCTCAGCGGCTTCGCCTTGTCTTCGATGGGCGAAAAGGGCAAGCCGGTACTCGATGTGCTGGAGTCTGCCTCGACCATGGTGTTTCGCATCTTTGGCTACCTGATGCGTTTCGCACCGGTCGGCGCCTTCGGTGCCCTGGCCTTTACCGTCGGGCAGTATGGCGTGACGTCCCTGGGTGCACTGGCCAAGCTGGTAGGTACGCTCTACATCGCCTGTGCGTTTTTCGTGCTGGTGGTGCTTGGCGGCATCTGCCGTGCCCATGGCTTCAGCTTGTGGAAGCTGCTGCGCTATTTCCGCGAGGAGTTTCTGGTGGTGCTCGGCACCTCGTCCACCGAGCCTGTACTGCCGCGCATGCTGGAAAAGCTGGAGAAACTGGGCTGCAAGAAAGGCGTGGTCGGGCTGGTACTGCCGACCGGTTACTCCTTCAACCTCGACGGTACTGCCATCTACCTGTCGTTGGCGGCGGTCTTCATCGCTCAAGCTTGCAACATCGACCTGAGCCTTGGCCAGACGGTGACGATGCTGGCGATCATGCTGTTGTCGTCAAAAGGCGCGGCGGGTGTGACCGGTAGTGGTTTCGTTGCGCTGGCTTCGACCTTGACCGTCATTCACGACATCCCGTTGGCAGGGCTTGCCTTGCTGATCGGCATCGATCGCTTCATGTCCGAGGCGCGTGCCCTGACCAGCCTGGCCAGCAATGCCGTGGCCACGGTGGTCATCTCGCTGTCGGAGAATGCCTGTGAACGGGAAACCTTGCTGCGCCGCCTGAACGGCATTCCGGCTGCACCGGACGAGGCGGATATTGCGCAGGCCGACTGGTCTGCCGAGCCTCGGCATCACGGCTGAAAAGCCTCTTCACCTTCCATAGTTGACTTAGAATCCCACTCAGCATCCCTGCGATGCCGAGTGGGGTAGGGGGCCGTCTGCCTTGCCGATGGCCGCAATAGAATAAAAACAAGAGAAAAGACCATGCTCGCACTCCTGGGCCTGATCATGGTGGTGACCTTCACCTACCTGATCATGAGCAAACGCCTGTCGCCAATCGTTGCGCTCACCGTGGTACCCATTGTCTTTGCAGTGATCGGAGGCTTCGCCCCCGAGCTGGGCAAGATGATGCTCGATGGCTTGAAAATGGTGGCGCCCTCGGCGGCCCTGTTGTTGTTCGCCATCCTGTTCTTCGGCCTGATGATCGATGCCGGCCTGTTCGACCCGCTGATCCGCAAGATCCTCAAGCGCGTCAATGGCGACCCGGTCAAGATCGCCATCGGTACCGCGCTGCTCTCGCTGCTGGTGGCGCTCGACGGTGATGGCACCACCACCTACATGATTACCTGTGCGGCCATGCTGCCGCTGTACAAGCGCATCGGCATGAACCCGATGATCCTGGCCACGGTATCCATGCTGTCGCTGAGCATCATGAGTGGCATGAGCCCTTGGGGTGGGCCGGCCACCCGGGCCATTGCCGCGCTCGGGCTGGATGCGACCGAGTATTTCATCCCGATGCTGCCCACCGTGATCGGCGGTGCGGCCTGGGTGGTGTTCACCGCGTTCCTGCTGGGCCGCGCCGAGCGCCGACGCATCGGCAACATCGCCCTGGAGTCGGGTGGCGGCAACTGCTACATCAAGGAAATCCTCGGCGAGAGCCCACATAAGCGCCCACGCCTGGCGTATGTGAACCTGGTGCTGGTGATTGCCGTCATGACAGCGCTGGTGATGGGCGTGATGCATTCCGCACTGTTGTTCATGATCGGTTTCGTCGCGGCGCTGATGATCAACTACCCGCAGCTGGATCTGCAGAAAGAGCGCATCCTCGCCCATTCTGGCAATGCCATGACAGTGGTACTGCTGGTATTCGCCGCAGGCATCTTCGCGGGGATCTTCTCGGGCACCAAGATGGTCGATGCGCTGGCGCAGACCCTGGTCGACTGGATTCCCGAGGCGTGGAGCCACTGGTTCCCGCTGGTGGTGGCGCTGACCAGCATGCCGCTGACCTTCGTACTGTCCAACGACGCTTACTACTTTGGCGTGGTGCCGATCCTTGCCAACGCTGCGGCCGCCTACGGCATCGACCCGGTTGAAATCGCCCGCGCCTCGGTGCTGGGGCAGCCAGTGCACCTGATGAGCCCGCTGGTGGCCTCGACCTTGCTGCTGGTGGGCATGGTCGATCGCGACATCGGCGACTTCCAGAAGGCCACCGTGAAATGGGCGGTGCTGACATCACTGGTCATCACCGCACTGGCTTTGGTCACGGGTGCCTTGTCCTTCTTCGTCTGACCTGCCTCGGGCGCTGCTGGCGCCCACCTCATCCAAGAACAACAACAGAGTATCGAAAATGTCCCGAACTGTTTTCCGTGGGGCCACCTGTGGCCTGCTCTGCGGCTGGCTGCCTGTGGCCGGCGCTGCCGGATTCATCGACGACGGCAAGCTCAAGCTGCAGCTGCGCAACGTTTACTTCAACGAAAACTTCCGCGACGAACAAGGCATGAGCGCCCGCGCTGCTGCAACTGCAAAGAGCGAGCGGGTGGAATGGGCGCAGGGTTTTCTGCTCGACTACCAATCAGGGTTCACCCAAGGCCCGCTGGGCCTGGGGCTCGATGCCCTGGGGCTTGTAGGCGTCCGTCTCGATTCGGGCCGCGGCCGCAGCGGTACCGGCTTGCTGCCGGTGCATGACGATGGCCGTGCCGCGGACGAGTTCGCCAGTGCCGGGGTAACCGCCAAGGCGCGACTGGGGCAGACCATCGTCAAGCATGGCACCTTGCTGCCCAAGACTCCGGTGCTGGTGTACAACGATGCACGATTGTTGCCTCAGACTTACCAGGGTACGCAGCTGACCAGTACCGATGTCGATGGCCTGACCCTGACCGCCGGCCACCTGGACCGCTTCAAGCAGCGGGACTCCTCGGACAGCACCGGTCTGTTCCTGGATGGTTATGGTGGCGGCGAGTCTGGCGATTTCAACTTTGCCGGTGCCGACTATGCCGTCAGCAAGCAGCTGCGCTTGAGCTATTTCCACGGCCAGCTCGAACACTTCTATCGTCAGGACTACCTAGGCCTGGTCCACGACCTGCCATTGGCCGGCGGTGTATTGACCACCGACTTGCGCTATTTCAAGAGCCGCGACAGCGGGGCCGCTCATGGTGGTCAGATAGACAATGACATGTTCAGTGGGCAGCTGTCCTATACCCACTCGGGGCACACTGTCGGTGCCGGTTACCAGGTGCTCGACGGCGAGGCAGGGCTGCCGTACATCAGCGGCGCGACGGTTTACTCGTTCAGTAACGTTGGCATAGGCAAGTTCATCGAGGAGGAAGAGAAAACCTGGATGGCGAGCTACGCCTACAACTTTGCAGCGGCCGGTGTGCCCGGGCTGACCTTCATGGCGCGTTACCTGAGCGGGGACAACGGTCGTTCCGGTGATGCCGGGCTCAGCGAGTGGGAGCGTGATGTGGAGCTTGCCTACGTGGTGCAATCCGGGCCTGTGAAAGGTCTGGGTGTGAAGCTTCGCAACTACGTCTACCGCTCTGACTTTTCCCGAGGGCGCGACAGCAACCGGATCTACCTGACCTACGATATTGCGATCTGGTAATGCGGCCGTGCGAGCATGCATGCCTCGAGGTGCTTGCTCGCACGCGTTTCATGCTTTGGACGGCTGTGGCGCTTTCCTGCCCAGTCGGATCAGCTCATTGGAGAAGCACAGGCCGAAGAGAATCAGCCCGGCCCCCAGGTACAACGTGTCCCGCGGTACTTCATTGAGCACCACGAACGCCAGCAGTGCGGCAAACAGCGGCTCGGTCAGCTCCAGCGCCTGGACTTGCGAGGGTTTCAGGTACTCGATGGCCTTGGTGGTACAGAAGAAGCCGAGGATAGTCGGCAACGCAGCCAGCGCCAGCAATGCCAGGACCGCTCCCAGCGACAGTTCACCAATGATGAACCCATCGGTTGCAGCCGGCATCAGCAGGTAGAGGCTGCCGAAAAACAAGAGTTGCCGAGTGAAATGCAGCCCCCCGGAAACGCCCATGCGCTTCATGGCAACTGAAAATGCACCGTAGCCGCAGCCCCCAGTCGCAGCGAGCATTGCGCCTTGCAGCGTGAAGCCTTGTTCCAGATCGGCTCCAAAAATCACGGCAATACCAGCTATGGTCAAACCGGCGCCTACTGTCGCATTGGCGGTGATTGGATCCTTGAGGACTATCCGTCCCAGTAATATCGAAGAAATGGAGGCGCTTGCCATCAGGATCACCACGACGCCTGCCGCGGCGTAATGGCTATAGGCCGAAGTCTCAAAGTGGAACAGCACAAAAATGCCGAGAAAGGCGCAAACGGCGGCATGGAACCATTTGGCTGTATGCAGTGGCCGCTTGAGGAACAGTAGCAGTGCTGACAGCAACAGGCAGCCGAGGACTGTTTTTATCAGGGCGATGCTGCTGGAGCTGAATCCACTGTTCATCAATACCTTGCTGAGTACACCGATCGTTGCATTCAGTGCAGCGGCGCAGAGTGCAAAGAGCAAGCCTTTGCTGAAATGAGATTGCATTTATACATTCCTTGTTATTTGGCTTTATGTCTTCGCCCGGTCGACATGCAGGCGATTGCGGCCGGCCTGCTTGGCGATATAGAGCGCCCGGTCGGCGCGCTCAATCAGTGATGGCGCGCTGTCCAGGGCCGTACCATCGGAGCAGGCGATGCCGATACTGGCGGTTATGTGTCCGAATGGGCTGCCTTTGTGAGGGATGGCTTGCAAGGCCAGGCGCTCGAGCATCAGCCTGGCGACGACGGCCGCTCCATCGTTGTCGGTATCGGGCAGGATTACCGCCATTTCCTCACCCCCGTAGCGTGCCAGCAGGTCGCGAGGGCGGCGAATGCAGGAGGAGAGCAGGGAGGCTATCTGCTGCAGGCAGGCATCGCCCGCCGGATGCCCGTAGGTGTCGTTGTAGGGTTTGAAATGATCGATGTCGATCATCAGCAAAGCCAGCGTGGTGCCATTGCGATGGGCCGTGCGGATTTCCTGAGTCAGCGCTTCGTCAAAGCAGCGCCGGTTGGCAAGCCCCGTGAGCGCATCGTGCATCGCCAGGCTCTCGAGCTGCTGGTTGCTGTCGAGTAGCCGTTGCTGGGTCAGTCGAAGCTCGCTTTCGACCGCATTTCGCCGGCTCATGGCGCGAATCAACAGCCAGCCAATGGCCCCGGTCAGTGCCAGCAGCACAGCGACCACCAGCGTTGACAGCAGCGCCTCGAGCCGCCAGGCCGAGAGTGCCTCCTGCTTGCCCAGCGCGACCGTTGTCACCAAAGGTAGCTTGTCGCTCTTGCGAAACGCATAGAGGCGCTCCACGCCGTCCAGGCTGGAGGTGAACGATGCAGTGCCTGCTGACTGGTCAACGAGATACTTGGTAAATATGGGCGACTTCGAAAAGTTGCGACCCATGTCCTGTTCCCGAAACGGGTAGCGCACCAGCATGGAACCGTCGGTATAGGCCAGCCCGATGGCACCCTCATGGCCGACATCGAGTTTGCCGAATAGCTGCAGGAAGTTCTCCACGCCAAGCGTCATGGCGACAACGCCGGCGAATTCGCCATGGTCATCGTTGAACCGTCGGCTGATGGTGATCACCCATTCCTGGTTGACGCGGCTACGGATTGGCAGGCCGATGAAAGGGTCGCGGGACGGGTCGTCACGATGGTGTATGAAAAAGGCGCGGTCGCTGCTGTTGGCACCGACGGGGGTCGGCTGGTTGGACGACATCAGCCAGCGTCCGTCCCTGGCGTAGATCATGATGCCGCTCATTGGCGGCATCAATGGTTGCTGGCGCTTGACCAGTTGATCCAGCCGCTCGATCTGCGCAGGTCCGGAGCCCTCGGTTTCCAGGCGCTCGACCAGCCCGAGCAGCAGCATTGAGCTCTGACGGACAATACCTTCCGAATAGGTGGACAATGCCTGGGTCAGGTTAAGGCCATGGACATTGACGTCTTCCAGGGCACGCTCGCGAGAAGCCATGACCTTCCACAGCGTTAGCGAGGCGAGAGAACAACCGATGACCGATAGCAGTAGCACAACGAGGTGGATGTCACGCTTCACGTCAATTCACACGCCTTTTTCCCTAAAGACCAAGTTGAGCGTCGACACGCTTTAACTAACCAGACGGTCAGGAAGTAACCATCCGGTTCATGTGCAACAATATAACACCGAAGTTGCTGGAATGTTCGACAGAATTACGCGTTCTATCAGAACCCGTTTGTTATCTTCCGGCAGGGTATGCAGAAGTATGAACATGACGATTGGGCAAGTAACCCTCAACGTAGCGCACCGTCTTTTCCAAAGTTCGCGTCATGTCGGGATGGGCCAACTGATACTTTCGTTCCAGTTGCTGGCTGTCACTCATGTCGAACCGCTGCGTCTGGATGAAGTTCAGTGACTCCGCGCTGATCGATAATCGGGTGGTCAGTCCTGGAATCGCCAACAGCCACTTCAGCAACCCTATGGGTACATGGCGGCGGGGGGGCTCTATATCCAGCGTTTGTGCCATTTGCTCAAGCATACCCTGCAGGTTCGGCGTGTGCTCATACAGCGCCAGGACCTGCCGGTTGACCATTGATGGGTCGAACGCCACGCAGGTCATCATCTTTACCAGGTAATCAACGCTGACCAGCGGCAACCAGTGCCTGGCGGAACCGGGGACAGCCTTGAACCGGCCCAGTGCCAGGTTTCTGATGAGGTCCACCAGAGGTTGACCTTCAGGGATATGCCCACTCTCGCTGTGACCACATACGGTAGCAGGATGAACGATCGAGTAATCTGCGCCTACCTCCTGCATGTAACGGATGACTGCGAAATGGGACTCCAGCTTGCTGCCTTCGTAGCCCCCGACACGGCCGTATACTGCAGGCCAATTGGTGTTTTCAGGGTGCGCGTTATCAACCCCGATACTTGCAAGATGGGTAACGTTCTGCAGCATATAACCGCCAGCCATCAGCAAGCGGATACGCTGGCTCGCCGCAAGCCTGGCGACCCTCAGCGCCCCTTGTACGTTGACTGCGCGGGCCTGTTCCATTGTAAGGCCCCAGGTAAACTGCGCCGCGAGGTGAAAGACCACGGCGGCCGAAGTTACGCATTGCCTGTCTGCTTCGCTGAGTCCAAGCCCATCCCTGCTGATGTCTCCTTCAACTGCGCTTAAATACGCGGGATTACCTCCCAGTTGGCCTACCTGCTCTTTGAGGCGTTCGATGTTTGCAGGGTTGCGCATGAGCACCCAGGTCTTGTGCCCTGTCGCGGTAAGATGGGCCAGCAGATGTTGACCCACAAACCCACTGCCGCCAGTGACGAAGCATTCCACGCTCATATCTGAATCCTTGTCTGGATGATCGGCGCAGGCTAAGGTGTAGAGCCTACTCTACAGTCAAGGAATTTTTATCGTGAATGTCGGAGAGTTGGAGCGCCGGAGTGGGGTGGGCCGCCATACATTGCGTTATTACGAGCAACTCGGGCTTATCGTGGCCCATCGCCAAGCCAACAATTACCGCAGCTACAGCGACCAGACCGTTGTTGACCTGGCCTTTATTCAAAGTGCCCAGAGCGGCGGTTTTTCGCTCGCCGAGATTGGCGACATCCTTGCGGCCAAGCGCGGTAACACGATCGATTGCGCCCAAGGCGCGATGTTGGTAGCCGGCAAGATGGCTGAAATTCAAGCGAAGATCAACACGCTGCAAGCCGCCTATGTCTTTCTGGATGCGGAGCGTGCAAAGCTGGAAGCCAGTGCCATTGCCAACGGTCTGACCATTCCTCGCCCTCTCTCGGTTTAGCATGGCTCGATGCTGTAGCTTGTTTATTCGCAATTATTTCTCATTTACACTTGTGTCTTGTTTTCGAGGCCTACCTCTTATCCAGGATGCATCGTGTCGTTCGATCCCGCCAAACCGTCGCTGCTGTCTACATTGGTCCGTCACTATGACGAGCTGGTGGACCACATTCGCCGACGCTTCGGCGACAGAAGCATGGCGCGCGATGTAGTGCATGACGTGTGTGTGCAGTTGCTTGAGCGCGGTGAGAAAGAAGACGTCAGAACCCCACTGGCCCTGCTACGAAAAATCTCCCACGACACCGCCGTGAGCCGCTATCGTAGCGATCGCCGCCGAGGCGCCTGGCTAGAGGCAATTTCCGAGCTGCCAGAGGTGGCCTGCCCGGCAGCCACCCCGGTGACCAGGTATGACAGCGCGCGCGAGTTTCAACTGCTCGTCGACGCTATCGCAGACCTCCCACCACGCTGCCAGGCTGTTTTCGTCATGCACAAGATTCACGAAATCCCCCAGGCAGAAGTCGCTGCGCGCCTCGGTATTTCCCTCAAGACTGTGGAAAAGCATCTGCGCCTGGGGTTGGCGGCGTGCAGGCAACGGCTTGGGCGCGATGAGGTGCATCCATGACCAAGCAGCCCGAACAGGCGCTATTGGACGAGGCACTGGGGCGACATCGTGAAGAGCTCAAGCAGCTGTTCCCCATGCCGCCGTCCAGGCCAGCGCCCTCCAAAGCGGTGAAGTCGGCCGGTATCACGTTAGCGGTTGCGATCGCCTTTGCGGCCCTGGCGTGGCTGAACCCAGCCTACAAGAGCGAGCGTTTCGCTACCGCCATTGGTGAGCGGCGCGCTGTGCTGCTGAGCGATGGAAGCAAGCTGCTGCTCGACAGTGGCACGCATGTCGATATCAGTTGGCGTCTGCTCAGCCGCGAAGTCGACCTGCGCGCAGGGCAGGCGCTTTTCGATGTGTCCTCGGCCGTGTACCGCCCCTTCGTAGTGTCCGCTGGCATGGCGAAAGTCGAGGTGCTCGGTACGCTGTTCAATGTCCGCCGGCTGGATAACGACGCGGTGCGTGTGACCCTGGCCCGTGGGCGCGTGGACGTCACCGCTGCTGCTGCAGCACAGGCGCCTGTCACCCTGAGGCCAGGGCAACAGGTCGACTCGATTGGCGGGCAACTGATGCCGGTTGCAAAGGCTGACGCCGCCAAGGCGATGGCATGGAAAGATGATCGCATCGTATTCGAGCAGACGCCGCTGGATGAAGCGGTGTCGTTGTTGCGCCACTATCGCAAGGCCCCCATCGAGCTGAGCGACCCAAGCCTGGCCGCACTCAAGGTGACGGGGGTGTTCGAAGCGCGCAATGTCGACCTGCTACTGGATCTGCTGCCCAGCATCCTGCCTGTCGCCGTGCTGCAGGTAGGGGACGGCAGCGTCCGGATTCAACGCAAACCGACAAGAAAATAATTCTCAGGCGCAGGTAGGGTTTCTCGATCCCCATGGCGGCTACTGAAAAAGCCCAACCACAAAAAGGAACTCGAGAAGTGCATTTTCCCCTCCGCAGTCGCCAGCTACGCCTGTCATTGCTTGCCAGTAGCCTGCTCATCGCAATGTCGGCCCAGGGCCGGGAAAAGGTGAACGTGGATCTCCCCGCCGCACCGCTGGGCGATGCCATCAACGCGCTCGCACAGCAGTCTTCGGTACAGATCATCTTCGCCAGCGACCTTGGTGCAGGCCGAAACGCGCCTGCGGTGAAGGGGCGGTTCACACCCGAGGAAGCACTTCAAACACTGCTAAAGGACAGTGGCTTGCAAGTACAGGCCAAGGATGAGCGCACGTTCGTCATCGTCGCGCAGGGTGCCCCTGCATCAAGTGCTGGAATCCAGAGCGGACCCGTGGAAATGGCCCAGACGGAAATCACCGCCTCGCGCACCAGCAGCAGCCTGGTTTCCGCGACGCGGCAATCCACCATTCTCGAGCATGAACAACTGCAGGAGCTGCGCCAGGGGTCAGAGAGCCTGGCTACGGTACTGGCCAAGGCGGTTCCCGGCATGTCCGACTCCAGCCGCACCGTCACCGAGTATGGCCAGACCCTGCGCGGGCGCAGCATGCTGGTCATGGTCGACGGGGTGCCGCTCAATACCAACCGCGACTCCTCGCGCAACCTGGCCAACATCGACCCGGCACTGATCGAACGGGTCGAAGTCATTCGTGGCAGCAGCGCCATCTACGGCAGCGGCGCCACGGGGGGCATCATCTCCATTACCACACGGCCCGCGGGTGGTGAAAACCGCGCCGAAACCAGCCTGAGCGCGACCTCGCCGCTGACCCGCCTTGGCAGCGATGGCCTGGGGGGGCAGTTCCAGCAATATTTCGCGGGCTCTCAGGGTGCGGTGGACTACTCGTTCGACTTCGGAACCCGCCATATCGGTGCCTCGTATGATGCGCACGGTGACCGGATCGCCCCGGAGCCAAGCCAAGGCGACCTGTTCGATTCGAACATCTACAACATTGGCGGCAAGCTGGGGCTGCACATTGACGAGAACCAGCGAGTGCAGCTTGCAGTCAGCCACTACGATGCCCGCCAGGACACCGATTACGCTACCGACCCAAGCGTCGCGAAACTCCCTGCAGGCTCTGTGCCGGCCAATGCGATCAAGGGCCTGGATCTTGACGAGCAGAACCGCATTCGCAACACGCTGGTGAACCTGGAGTATGAAAATCTCGACATCCTCGGGAGCCGGCTTTCTGCCCAGATGTACTACCGGGACTACTTCACACGCTTCACCCCGTTCGATGCCCGTGCCGTTGCTACCCGCGGCGGCAATGTTGACCAGATCATGCAAAACAGCGAAGTCTTCGGAAGCCGCCTGACCCTGCGCACGCCGATTGGCGACAGCGGCAGTACCGAACTGGTGTGGGGTGGTGACTATAACCAGGAGCGCAGCGACATGCCGCTCGATGTCTTCGACCCGGCGGCTTATGACGCCAGTGGCGGCCTGGTTTTCGACAAGACTGGCAAGCTCACCTACATGCCCCCGCTGAGGACGCGAAGCGCCGGTGCCTTCGCCCAGTTGCAGCATCGCTTCGATGAGCATTGGTCGGTCGACGGCGGCCTGCGCTACGAATACTCCACCGCCGAATTCGATGACTTCGTTCCGTTGTCCGAATCCACGTCTGCCTCCCCGGTGGCGGTGAAGGGTGGCGACATTCATTACGATGCGGTGCTGTCGAACCTGGGCATCGTCTACTCGCCGGTACTCGGCCAGGAAATCTACGCCTCCTTCAGCCAGGGCTTCCAGTTGCCCGACGTGGGCATCCAGCTGCGCAATGCGCGCCGTGGCTTCGATATCGGCGCATCGAACCTGGAGCCGGTCAAGACCAACAACTATGAGCTTGGCTGGCGAGGAGACCTGGGCAGCAACACCCTCGGCACCCTGGCGCTGTTCTACACCACCTCCAAACTGGGGGATGTGCAAAGTTTCAACAATGGCCTGATTCTGACCCGCACCAAGGAGCGTATCTACGGTGCTGAAGCCAGTGCCGATTGGCTGTCGGACGATGCTGTGTGGGGCGCAGGGGGGAGTGCAACCTGGATGCGCGGACGAGAAAAACCGGACGGTAAAGACTGGCAAGACATGACCGGCTATCGCGTTCCGCCGCTGAAGCTGACCGCCTACGTGCAATACAAGCCGACCCTGGATTGGAGCAACCGCTTGCAAGCCACGTTCTTCGATGCCAAGGACTACAGGCTCGATGGGGTGGACAGCTTTGGTCGACATCAGGTTAGCAGTTATACGACAGTCGACCTGGTCAGCCAGTACCAGATCTCCGCAGACGACAAGGTGAGCGTCGGCATCCAGAACCTGTTCAACCGCGACTACTACCCGCTCTACAGCCAGTTGCTGCGCAATAACAACAACACCAGCCACTTGCCGGCCCCCGGCACGGTATTGACTGCCAGTTACACGCACAATTGGTAAGGTAGTGAAAAACCACCGGGCTCGATGTCGGCCCCGGTGGTCATTGTCATGTTTCACACCAATAGCTGGCCTGTAGGGTAGGGAGTCTACGATGGAACGGTCTTGCACCACTTATTATCTGGAAATGGTCTCGGCATCCGAGCTGAAGGAAAAACCACAGCCTCACGAACTCCAGATCATTGAATGTGAAGTGCCTCAGGCGGAATTCAATCGGTTTCTGTACAAGCTGGTAGGCACACCTTGGGAGTGGGGCGATCTTGACACCTGGGGGATTTCTGACTGGCAGGCACTCGTCGAACAGGATTGCCACCGTACCTGGGTTGCCTATTACCGTGGTGCGATAGCCGGCTATTACGAGCTCTATCGCCCCGATGGCAGTAACGCAGAGATACGCTACTTCGGGCTGGCACCTCAATTCCTGGGGTGTGGCTTCGGCGGAGCGCTTCTGAGTCACGCTGTTCGAGCAGCGTGGGAGTGGAGCGGTACAGAGCGGGTGTGGGTACATACCTGCACCTTCGACCATCCTGCCGCGCTTCTAAATTATCAGGCGCGAGGGTTCCGTATTTTCAAGCAGGAGCAGGTGGTGGAGGCAAGCCAATAAGCCCTTTGTCCTGGAGCCGCATTTGTCTTTGCCAGATTTTGGATGTGGCTGACTATTTTAATTTATCGATATAAAATTCCATTTTTTCATTATTTATAGCAATAAATGTTCGCCAGTTGCCGAATTGGTGCTCAATAACGCAATCGAGGTAAGCCAGGTTCTGTGTAAATTGGATCCAATATTTTGGCTTGTCCATCACGGGCAAGTACAAGGTGTTACACAGGCCCAGGAGAAAGCCGCCATGATGCTCAAGGATCCATCAATCAAATATCGCCACTTCGCCACAGTCGACCTGCCAGACCGCCAGTGGCCCAATCAGGTCCAGAAGGTCGCTCCCACCTGGTGCAGCGTCGACATGCGGGACGGTAACCAGGCACTGATCGAGCCGATGAACGCCGAACGCAAGCGTCGATTCTTCGACCTTTTGGTGAAGGTCGGTTTCAAGCAGATCGAGGTTGGCTTCCCGGCAGCATCGCAAACCGATTTCGACTATGTGCGTGAATTGATCGAGAGCGGTCGGATCCCCGAAGATGTGACTATCCAGGTCATGACACAGGCCCGTACACACTTGATCGAGCGTACCTTCGAAGCGCTCAAGGGGGCGCCACGGGCCATCGTTCATGTGTACAACGCAACGGCTCCCGTATTTCGTGATGTGGTGTTCGGCGTGGATCGCGCAGGTTGCATCGGCATCGCCACGCAGGCTACCCGGGAGATCAAGGCGCTGATGCAGGCCAATCCGCAGACGCAGTGGACTTACCAGTATTCACCAGAAACCTTCTGCTTCACCGAGCTCGATTTTGGCCTGGAAATTTGCGAAGCGGTGATCGACGTATTCGAACCGTCTCCCACCAACAAGATGATCCTGAACCTGCCTACCACCGTGGAAGTTTCGACCGCCAACGTGTTCGCCGACCAGATCGAATGGTTCTGCCGCCACGTACGCAAGCGCGACAGCGTGATCATCAGTATCCACCCGCACAATGACCGTGGCACAGGTGTGTCTACCGCCGAGCAGGCCTGCCTGGCGGGCGCCGAGCGGGTCGAGGGCACCTTGTTCGGCAATGGTGAGCGCACCGGTAATGTCGATATCCTGACCTTGGCCATGAACCTCTACACCAGTGGCATCAGCCCGGAGCTGGATTTCTCTGACATCATCCATGTCCAGCGTGAGGTCGAGTTCTGCAACCAGTTGCCGACCCATCCTCGCCATCCCTATGCGGGAGAGCTGGTGTTCACGGCATTTTCCGGCTCTCACCAGGACGCAATCAAGAAGGGCTTCGCCCAACGGCGGAAAAACCCCGACGGTTTCTGGGAGGTGCCGTACCTGCCGATCGACCCGGCCGACATGGGGCGCAGCTATGAGGCAGTCATCCGGGTCAACAGCCAGTCGGGCAAGGGTGGTGTGGCCTATCTCCTGGAGCAGCAGGGTATCGTCCTGCCGCGCCGGTTACAGATGGAGTTCAGCGGCCTGGTGCAGCAGGTCGCCGATAGTGAAGGGAGGGAGATCACCAGCGAAATGATCTTGTCGTGCTTCACCAGAAACTACCTGGAGCAGGGTAATCCCTACGCCTTGCTGCACCCCATGGTCACCACTGACGAAGCCTGCACTTACCTTGACGCTCAACTGCTGGTCGAGGGTGAACGCCTGGCGTTCGTTGGCAAGGGTAATGGCCCAGTGGCCGCACTGGTCCATGCGTTCGCCCAGCAGGGGCTGGTCTTCGATATTGCCGATTACCACGAGCACGCCGTGCGTGATGGTGCTGAGGCCGAAGCCATTGCCTATATCGAAATACGTGTCAAGAACCAGTTGCTGTTTGGCGTGGGCAGGGACGGCAGCACACTCCAGGCATCACTCAAGGCTGTGGTGAGTGCTGTCTGCCGGGCCACGCGCCTGGGGCTGCTCGATACAGTGAAAAGCACGGTCGCCACGGCTTGAGGGATACTGGCTGGCGCTGCTCGGCGGTGTGGTGACCAATGCTGCTGCGGCCACGGCGGAAAAGGTGAAATGCCAGCGTTGTAACCCTGAACCGCTATTGACCTCGAGTTGACTCAAGGTTTTAGAGTGGCGTGGCGGCACACTCGCTGCTTGCGCAAACGAACTCGCAAGCACCAGAAATGGACACTCCGACTTCACAGCTGGTTTTCCAGTTTATCGGCTTCATCGCCTTGGGCCTGTCGAAGGCGATGACCGATCCAGTGAGGCCTGGAGCAGATCAGGGAAAGAGGAACAGCATGTGAAGACGATGATCATAGGCGCCAGCAGAGGGCTGGGGCGGGCTTTGCTCGAAGGCCTTGGCAAGCCCGGGGACACGCTGATTGGCGTATCACGCAAACAGCCGAAAGATCTGGCCCTTGCGCCGGGCATCGACCTGTACTGGATCGATGCCGACCTTTCCGAGCCAGTGGCGGCTGTAGCACGGATCGCGGACCGAACACCTGTCGATCTGGACGTACTGATATACAACGTCGGCATCTGGGAAGAGCATGCCTTCAGCGAGCACTATGCATTCTCCGAAGACAGCGATGAATCGATCACCCGGCTGGTCGAGGTGAACGTCACCGCCACGCTGCTTCTTCTCAAACGCCTGATACCCAGATTGCTCGGTGCTCCCCGGCCGCAGTTGATCCTCACCGGTTCGACTTCGGCTCTTCGCCAGAGCGGGCGCCCGGAGGTAGCGTTCGGTGCCTCCAAGTTCGCCCTCAACGGCATGGCTGATGCGCTACGCGAAGGCTTCAGGGATGACAACCTGGCGGTGACCGTGCTTCAGCTGGGTTACCTGAATACCGATGACGCCCTGTCCACGCCATTGGTGCAGGCTGCTGCGCGAGGTGAGCGGCGTTGGGTACCGGTACATGATGTGGTCACCATGGTCGATGCGTTGTTGCGCCTGTCAGGGGCTTCATTCGTACGGGAGTTGATCTTGCCCGCGATCGGGGATGAGCGCTTCTGACGCCACAACGGTCAGTCGCCCTGAGTCCGGATAGCAGCTGACGCGTACCAGGGCGCGACAGAATCGACATGCACGTGTTTCTGCTTCCTTGGCAAAAACGATGTATCGAAGGTACCGCTGAACGGTCAGTGGTTGCCAAACTGCGCACGATACCTCATGGGCGCCAACCCCACGGTCTTGCGAAATGCTGCCCGGAAACTTTCCGCCGAGGCGAACCCGCAGCGTTCGGCGATTTGCTCATTGCTCAATGGGCTGCTTTCCAGCAACTCACGCGCCACGTTCATGCGCACCTGAAGCAGCCAGGTTTTCGGCGTGATGCCTGTCGCTTCGATGAAGCGTCGCAGGAAGGTACGTTCGCTCATCAGTGCCTTCGCTGCCAGCTGCTTGACCGTAAGCGGCCTGCCCACATGCAAGGTCGCCCACTCCAGCACCGCGGCAAGATCATCGCGAGGCTTCTGGGCAACGGGTGCGGGGAAGAACTGTGTTTGCCCTCCGGAACGCTGGGGTGCCATAACCAGGCGGCGGGCAACGGTGTTGGCAACCTGGGTACCAAAGTCTCGACTCACCAGGTGCAGGCAGGCATCTATACCGGCAGCGCTGCCTGCCGAGGTAATCAGCTGGCCGCAGTCTACGTAAAGCACGCCAGGGTCAACTTCAATGAGTGGATAGCGTGCCGCGAGTTCGTCCGTATAGCGCCAATGGGTGGTGGCACGCTTGCCGTCCAGAAGGCCCGCAGCCGCGAGCACGAACACCCCCGAACAGATGGAAAGCAGCCGCGCCCCGCGTTGATACGCGGCGCGCAAGGCGTCCAGCAGCACCTGCGGCGGGCGCTCATCGCGGCTACGCCAGCCCGGAATGATAATGGTATGGGCATCAACGAGCGACTCCAAGCCGAACTCGGCAATGACCTGCATGCCACCTGCCGCGTGCATTGGTGCGGGATCGACGGCGACGATGCGATGCGTGTACCAGGCGAATTCGAACTCCGGGCGTGGCAGCCCGAAGATCTCCACGGCAATGCCGAACTCGAAGGTGCACAGCCCGTCATAGGCCAGCACGGCGACCAAACCAGGGTTCGTGAGCATTGGCGGAAAACTACCGGTGACTGTCGAGTGCGCCACTGTAGCGATACAGGCGGGCTTCCTACAATGGGCGCACTTTCAACCGAGGAGTGAAATCCATGCCAAGCCTGGTCAGCGAATATCCTGCCGCAAGCCCATCCGATGCCCTGCTTCATTTCAGCCGCCATCTGGCGTTCGAGACGGATTGTTCGGATGTTGAACGTAGCCAGCGGTCGGGTGATGTCGACTATGTGCTGGTAGATGTAAGGAGCAGCGAGGCGTTTGCGCAGGGCCATGTGCCGGGCGCGATCAATATTCCTGGCCGCACCATCAGCGCAGACCGCATGGCTGACTTTGCGCGCCAGACGCTTTTCGTTGTTTATTGCGCGGGGCCGCATTGCAATGGCGTACATCGGGCGGCGGTTCGTTTGGCTGAGCTGGGTTTTCCGGTGAAAGAAATGATTGGCGGGGTTACCGGCTGGCTTGACGAGGGGTTTTCGTTGGTTGGTGCGGACGTCGCTGCACAGGGTAACGGCGTTTCCTGTGCATGCTGAGTCGAGAGGGTACAGTTCGAGCGGCATCACCCGAGGACGTACCCAGCCTGATCGAGAAAAGGCGGCCCGAATGCAGCCGCATCGCCAAGATTTCCATCCACCATGAGGGTCTTATCCGAGCAGGACCAGGGAGACAACGCCCCGGTCCTGATTGCCGCTGTTACTGGAGGTGTAGCCTGATCGCCTGTGCAGCCTGGTCCATCGCACTTCGGGTGCCAGGGATTTCGCCGAGGACATTTAGTAGGCCGAAGTCGTGAATCATCCCGTTGTAGCGCACGGCGGTTACCGGAACACCGGCGGCATTCAACTTGCGGGCATAGGCTTCACCTTCATCACGCAGCACGTCCATTTCAGCAGTTTGTACCAGTGCCGGCGGTAAACCTTTCAGCTGATCCAGGCTGGCACGTAGCGGCGATGCGTGAATGTCGTCGCGCTGCTTCGAATCAGTGGTGTAGTTGTCCCAGAACCACTGCATCATGTTGCGTGTCAGGAAGTGCCCTTCGGCGAATTGGTTGTAGGAACTGTTGTTGAAGTTGGCATCAGTCACGGGCCACAGCAGTGCCTGGAAGCGCAGCTTCGGAGTTCCGGCTTCCTTCGCTTTGATGGCTACTACGGCAGCCATGTTGCCGCCGACGCTGTTGCCAGCCACAGCGAGGCGGCTGCCGTCGACACCAATCTCCTTGCCATGCTCGGCGACCCAGCGGGTGGCGGCGTAAGCCTGATTGATCGCTGTGGGGAACTTGGCCTCGGGCGATGGCGTGTAATCGACGTAGACCGCTGCCGCACGAGAGCCCACTACCAGATCGTGGATCAGTCGCTCGTGGGTCGGATAATCGCCCAACACCCATCCACCACCATGGAAGAACATGAACACCGGCAGGTCACCCTTAGCGCCCTCCGGCCGCACTACCCGGATTTCCAGCGGCTGGCCATCGGCCTGGATGGTACGGCGCTCGACCTGAATACCGGACAAGTCGACCTTCACGCTTGCCTGGGCGCCTGTCAGCACTGACCGGGCGTCTTTCGGCGACAAGGTCTCAAGCGGCTTGCCGCCGCCTGCAGCCAGAGCCTGAAGGAAGCCTTGGGTGGTGTGTTCCACGCCCGGGCTACCAGCGGCGAAGGCACTGTTGACAGCCAGAGCCAGCAGGCCGGCGGTGAGGGTACGGGGCAGTTTCATGATTGTGCTCCTAGGTGTGGGCAGGTGTTCAGTTCTGGTTGGCTGCAAAGTCCGGACGGATGTAGCTCACCTTCTGCTCCTCGCCGTGGCTGTCACGGTAGGTCAGAGTTGCAATGCTGTTTGGGCCGCCGTTGCTGGGTGTGGCCTCCACAGAGACGATTTTGTCGATATCCAGATCCATTCCGTAGTGATACGGAGTTGCGGTCTGCGCAAAAGCACCAACATTGGCGCCGAGCGTAAGGGTGACGATGGCGAATGCTTTGGTAATGGTCATGATCGTTCTCCGGTGTCTCGTAGGTGTGAGCGGTTGCTTCGTACTTGGGGTTAACTTTGCGCGATAATAGTTAGTGCGCAAAGTATATTTCCGCTATGGTCACGATTGAGTCAGTGCATCAGCGTCGGATAACCGCAGGCTCCGACAGCCAATGATGGGCGCCGTGCTTTGTCCTGGTAGCGCCATCAGAGAGCTCTCGCTGTCCGCCTGGTCGCGCTCATTCCAGGTACCACTGGGGCGCGCGCCTTTAATCGAAGAATTCACCTGATGGTGCTTGACCGGAGAGAACGATCGTTCTACATTGAATCCATGAGCAGACCAACGATAGATCACAGAGCCCAAATCCTGGCCACCGCCGAGAAACTCATCTACGAAAACGGGATTCATGCCACGGGCATGGACCTACTGGTGAAGACCTCTGGCGTGTCAAGGAAGGGTATCTACAACCATTTCGCTACCAAAGATGATGTCGCAGCTGCGGCCTTGAGCGCTCGCGACGTACGCTGGATGCAATGGTTCAGGACCGAATGCGACAAAGCGGCTACACCGTACGATCGAATACTGAGCATGTTTACTGTTTTGAAGGGCTGGTTCGAGACGGATGGTTTCCGCGGCTGTGCGTTCATTAACACGGCAGGCGAGGTAGGGGATCCCGATGACCCCATCCGCCAGATCGCAAAACTGCACAAGCAAAAGCTCTTGGACTATACGCTTGAACTGACTGAACAATTGAACACCGAGCAACCGTTGGTCTTAGCCAGGCAGTTATTTATTTTGATGGAAGGCGCAATCACCACGGCTCGTGTTATGGGTGATTATCACGCTGCTGATAATGCAAAGGAAGTTGCGCAGATGTTGCTGAAAGAGCTTGTATCCTAAAGCTTGAGCGTCAGAGACGCTACTCACACTTATCTATCCAACTAGGCTGGAGTCACTACCATGTCCAATGCCCAAACTCGCCCGCCACTTCCTCCTTTCACTCGCGAAACAGCGATTGAAAAAGTTCGACTTGCTGAAGATGGCTGGAACAGCCGCGACGCGGAAAAAGTCTCACTTGCCTACACGCTGGATACCAAATGGCGTAACCGCGCTGAGTTTGCTACCAACCGCGAAGAAGCTAAAGGGTTCCTTACCCGCAAGTGGAAAAAAGAGCTGGATTATCGCCTGATCAAAGAGCTCTGGGCGTTCACCGATAATCGCATCGCTGTCCGTTACGCTTACGAGTGGCATGATGATTCCGGTAACTGGTTCCGCTCCTACGGTAACGAGAACTGGGAATTTGAAGCTGATGGTCTGATGCACCGTCGCTTCGCCTGCATAAACGACATGCCTATCAAGGAAAGCGAGCGCAAGTTCCACTGGCCGCTGGGCCGCCGCCCAGATGATCATCCCGGGCTGACTGAGTTGGGGCTGTAACTCCGGCACCACTGTAAGTTCTTTCAAACTCAGGGTGCTCGGCTAGGCAGAACGAAATTTAAATTCGATTGCCTACACTGCAGGTAGAGTACGAACGCTTTTAGCATAAGCATAGTTCTTATGATATTCCACGGAAACATAGTTTCGAGGATGCGTGCGCCTGCACCTATAGCATCTCTATTAATTGCAATCGCCTCCATCAAGGCGCGGCAATAGAGTTTAATTTAATGCTGTCGTTAGCAACGCGATTCAACTTTCACAAATTGATAATTCAAGCGGCCTTGCTATAGGCCCGCGATCCACTGGCACTGGTTTACTCAATTATCCAATTAATCTGGAGGCACCACCATGTCCAATATCCACACTCGCCCACCACTTCCTCCTTTCACTCGCGAAACGGCGATTGAAAAAGTCCGACTGGCAGAAGATGGTTGGAACAGCCGCGACGCGGAGAAAGTTTCGCTCGCCTATACGCTGGATACCAAATGGCGTAACCGCGCTGAGTTTGCTACCAACCGCGAAGAAGCTAAAGGGTTCCTTACCCGCAAGTGGAAAAAAGAGCTGGATTATCGCCTGATCAAAGAGCTCTGGGCCTTTACCGATAACCGTATCGCCGTTCGTTACGCATACGAATGGCATGATGATTCCGGTAACTGGTTCCGCTCCTACGGCAACGAGAACTGGGAATTTGAAGCTGATGGCCTGATGCATCGTCGCTTCGCCTGCATAAACGACATGCCTATCAAGGAAAGCGAGCGTAAGTTTCACTGGCCACTGGGTCGCCGTCCGGATGACCACCCAGGTCTGACCGAGCTCGGCCTGTAAGTCACCGTCAACCTGATCCTTTTGTCTTAAAGGATCAGGTTTTTTTCGTTCAGAAGCGATTCGTCATCCCTATTGCGGTTTGTGATACACATCAGTGCGCCGTCGGCGGCTAGAAAGCCAATAGAGGGCTTTCCTATCCTTCCAGTCTCCGCTTCGTCGGTCAGGCAAAGCGTCATCGTTGCACTTTTCCTCTACCTTGGGCCCTGTTGCACACGCGCATCCTGCGGTCACGCAAAACCTCACTGATCAAGATCGCTGGATACTTCTTTAGCCAGCTCGAGGAAGACGCGCACCGCCGCGCTCAGAAAGGCGTCTTTGCGTCGCATTAGAACGGCTCGTCGCTCCAAGCGCTCCGGCTCCAACGTGATGGCCACCAGGTCGTCATGGGCCAACGCAATTCTGGCAGGCAATAAGGTCGAAAGATTCGTTCGGCGAACGATCTCGATCACTGCGCCTAGGGCATTGGCCTCCATCTGCACCTTAGGGTTAATCTCATATTTGCGGCAGTAGCGGTCGATTTGCTCGCGAGTGGCAAACTCTGTGCTGAGCAAGACTAAAGACTCAGCACTCAGGCCGTGCGAGGTAATGGAGCGTTCCTCGGCCAGGCGGTGTCTGCGGTTCATAACCAAAGCGAGCGTTTCGTTCAGCAAGGGGATGGCTTCGATGTCCGATGAATGTATTTCATCGAATGCGATCCCTACGTCCAACTCTCCCGCCAACAGCAGCTCCTCGATCCGTTCCTGGGAGATCTCTTTCAGGTTGACGGTGATCTTGGGGTATCTGAGGTGAAATGCCTCGATGAGTGGCCCCACCAGATAGCTCGTAAACGTCGGCGTTACGGCAACACGCAATGAGCCACGGCTGAGGTCGCTGACATCATGTATAGCCCTTTTGGCTTCCTGCAATTCCTGATGCGCACGGCGCGCATAGAGAAGATAGACATCCCCCGCGTCAGTCAAACGCGTCGTGCGGCCTGATCGGTCAAACAACTGGGCTCCCAGGCTCTCTTCCAAGTGCCTTACTTGCTGCGAAAGGGCCGGCTGAGAGACATGCAGCGCCGCTGCAGCTTTCGTGAAACTGAGGTGCTCCGCAACGGCTAGAAAGTACTGGATATGTCGAGCGAGCATGTCTAAGCCCATAAGATAATCGAATCCTACTTATAATAAATGAGACTTTTACCTTATGTCATGCACTGCTTAATCTTTGTCTCACACCCAGCGACATTGAGACAGCAACCATGAAAGCGATCATTGACGGATTTCTGAAGTTTCAAAAAAACGCTTTTCCTGAGCGGGTCAAACTGTTCAAGGACCTTGCCAATCAGCAGGCGCCGAAGGCTCTCTTCATCTCCTGCTCTGATAGCCGGCTGGTGCCTGAATTGGTCACCCAACGCGAGCCAGGCGATCTGTTTGTAATCCGCAACGCCGGCAATATCGTGCCGTCTTATGGGCCAGAGCCGGGTGGCGTTTCGGCTTCGGTCGAATACGCGGTCGCCGGACTCAACGTTGCAGACATCGTGATCTGCGGCCACTCCGACTGCGGCGCGATGACCGCCATCGCCACCTGCAAATGTCTGGATCACATGCCCGCTGTGGCCGGCTGGTTGCGGTACGCCGACTCGGCCAAGGTAGTTAATGAGGCCCGTCATCACGTGGATAACCGCAGCAAAGTCGCCTCCATGGTGCGCGAGAACGTGATCGCGCAACTGGCCAACATACAGACCCACCCATCCGTTCGCCTGGCTCTCGAAGAAGGCCGCGTGACCCTGCATGGCTGGATCTATGACATCGAGACCGGACGTATCGACGCCTTTGATGGCAGTACCGGCACCTTCGTGTCTCTCGCGGAAAACCCGGAAGTCCACGCCGTTTCCCAGCAAGCCAGGCACGTCGCCTGAAACCTGTACCTGCACCTTTACTTACCCAGGAGATTCACCATGATCCAGACTCAAGCCACCCGCACCGCCCGCCAGGAACTGACCGAAGTTATCATTCTGGCCAAGGCTCGCAAGGACCTGTCCTTTGCGCAGATCGTTGACGGTACCGGCCTGTCCGAGGCCTTTGTCACCGCTGCCTTGCTTGGCCAACATCCGCTGCCTGAAAGCGCCGCGAAGGTCGTAGGCGATAAGCTCGACCTCGATGCTGATCAAGTTGCACTGCTGCAATCGATGCCGATCCGCGGCAGCTTCTTCGACGGAGTGCCGAGCGACCCTACCATCTACCGCTTTTACGAAATGATCTCGGTGTATGGAACCACCCTCAAAGCTCTGGTCCACGAGAAGTTCGGCGACGGCATCATCAGTGCCATCAATTTCAAGCTGGACATCAAGAAGGTCGAAGATCCGGACGGTGGCCATCGCGCTGTGATCACTCTGGACGGCAAGTACCTGCCTACCAAGCCCTTCTGATGTAGCTCAGCCCGGCGCCTGACTGCGCCGGGCCACACCCAATCGTTTATGACGACCGAGCGCCGATTGGATGCTCAGGCCTTCTTACGCCCTCAGTACAGGTGATTACCATGAAACTGTTACTCGTTTTGTTCCTAGGCTGCCTTGGTTCTGTTGCTATGGCCGATGACCAAGGTAATCAAACTGCACAAATTACGGTTGAACCCTATCGCTACTCCCAGAACCTGGATATCGCGCACGTTGTGGCTGTTACGCCGGTGCCCAATGTCTGCGATGTTGTGCCGATGCAACTGACTTACGACGACTCCAAAGGCGAACGGCATATCATGGAGTACCGCATTGTGGGGAATGGGTGTTCTGACAACTGATGCGCCGTCCATACCCCCGCCTGACAGTGAGCTCCTGGGCATTAGGGGCGCTGCGATCGAAGCTTGATATTCTGCATGGAAGGGAGCCCACTCCGAAGATCGCTGTGGGCTCTCTGGCTTTCGACAGATGGAGATCCGCCCAAGCAAGCTACGAGCCTGCAATCTGACCAAGCTTCGCGTACGCGACATTGCTCATGGGGAGCACTGGCCTTGCAAACTGCTACGCGGAACCCTCGCTCGGCGTCCATGCTGATCGATACGTCGCAGCGAACATCCCGATGGTATTCGCGCGATGTCGCAGGATGATCAGTTTTTGATCTGGCGCAAAGTATTTACCCTCCATGCGTGTACTTTTTTTATTACCAAGACCTTTCCTCGCCACGCCGGAAATTTGCGCTCACCTTCACGTGTGTCAGTGTGTTTTTGATGAGTTTTTGTCTTTTTCATGCTTTCAAGGGAGCCCTATGAAAACCTCATATTTCGTGGCAGCGACAATCCTGGCCGCTTCTGCCATCGCATTTCATGCCAACGCGCAGACCCTTGAAAAGGTTGCCGATAGTAACAAAATCACCGTGTCTTACCGGGAGGCGTCGGTACCTTTCAGCTACTTGATTAGTCCCGGCAAAGCGGTCGGTTTCTCCGTCGATTTGACCGATGCCATCGTTGCTGATGTGCGTAGAAAGCTCAAGAAGCCGAACTTGGAAGTGGTTTACATTCCTGTGTCTTCGCAAACCCGCATTCCGTTACTGGTCAACGGCACATACGATCTGGAGTGCGGTTCCACCACTAACAACGCCGTGCGTGGGAAGGACGTGGCTTTTGCAATCAGCCATTTCTACACCGGCACACGCCTATTAACGAAGAAGACCTCCGGCATAAAGAGCTACGCCGATCTTGCAAGGAAGACTGTTGCCAGCACCGCCGGTAGCACGAACGAGAAGGTCCTCCGTCAATACAGTGCCGACCACAATCTAGACGTACAGGTCGTCTTGGGCAAAGACTATGATGACTCCTTGGCGCTGGTTGAGAATGATCGTGCCGTGGCGCTTGCCCTGGACGATGTCCTCCTGTTTGGCCTCATGGCGAACTCCAAAAATCCCGGCTCGCTCGAAGTCGTGGGTGATGCGCTGCAAGTAGAACCCTATGGCTGCATGCTTCGAAAAGATGATCCTGAATTCAAGGAATTGGTCGATGGCACCATAACCCGTCTCATGAAGTCGGGTGAATTCGCAAGGCTATACACCAAGTGGTTTCAATCACCGATTCCTCCAAAAGGGATGAATTTGAACATGCCGATGAGCGAACAGCTCAAAGCCAATCTCGAGGCGCGGAGTGACAAACCAGCGCTGTAAAGTTTGAGTGGTTGCGAACGTCTTCTTTGAAGCGAAAGCACCAAGGTCCGGAATTGGCCGCTAGCCGACCTCGGCTGACGGCCGCTTCGCGCCCCATCGCCTTCGACCCGGCAGATAGGCGGCACGCTATGCCCGTTGAACTGCGAACGACCTGGCGAAGCAGGGCAAGATGGCCTTCGATTTCGGAGCGCTCTGGTTCAAAGGCCAATTCATCCGCACAGGCCAGGCAAACGTGAAGGCCTGCAATCGCCGCCTGGCGCAGCTCATTCATCACGGGCGTGCCAAGCCTTCCCAGATAATTTCCCATCGCTTGACCCTTGCTGAAGCCCCCGACGCCTACAAGCATTTTGATGCGCGGGATGATGGCTGGACGAAGGTGGTGCTCAAGCCTGCTGCTTGATCCGTACACCGATGCTTCCAGGGAAGGAAGCTCGGCGAGCGAAGGATTCGCCGTGTGTGCTAACCGGCCCCTGTTTGAAACAAGCCCCGCACCACCTCCCTGATCCAGCGATTCCCGCTGTCTTGCTGGTACCGTGCGTGCCAGTGCTGCTTGACCGTGAAACCTTCCACTGCAAACGGGCAATCGTGCACGTGCAAACCATGCATGTCGGCGAGTGTCTGGCCGATGTGCCGTGGCAACGTAGCCACCAGGTCGGTCGACCCGACAATCATCCCCAACCCCAGAAACGCCGGCAGCTCCAGCATGATCCTGCGTTCGATGCCGGCCCGCGCCAGGCCAGCCTCCAGCAACTTCTGCCCGGTCCCGGCACTGATTTGTACATGCCCCTCGGCCTGGTAGCCCGCCACGCTCATGCCGTTGCTCAAACGCGGGTGTAGCGGGTTGCTCAGGCAGACCCAGTCCTGCTCGAACAACACTTGCTGATACATCCCCGCACCCAGCCAGGGCACGAAGCCGATGGCCAGGTCCGCCTCGCCCGACTCCAGCGCGCTCTCGGTATTGCCATCGATGCGTGCAGCTTCCAGGCGAATACCCGGCGCGTGGGTGCGCAGGTGGTTGAGGATGCTGGGCAGCAGGGTGATATGGCTGGCATCACTGACGCACAGGCGAAAGCGCCGCTGCGCCGTGGCCGGAACGAACTGCGGCTCCCAGGTAGTCAGGCGCCGCAGCGATTCCAGCACCTCGCGGCATGGCCCGATCAGCTGGTCTGCCCGCGGGGTTGGCGCCATGCCGCCTGGCGTACGCACGAACAGTGGGTCGTTCAACTCTTCACGCAAGCGCCCCAACCAGATGCTCACGGTAGGTTGGCTCTGGCCGAGCTGTTCAGCACTGCGGGTGACGCTGCGGCATTGGTACAGCACATCGAACAGTTGCAGCAGCTTGGGGTCGGGCAAAGCGTCGAGCGCACTCATTATTGCGAAATCCAATAAGTGTATTGAGTCCATTGTATAGCCGAAATAAGGCTCGCTGCATAAGGTAGTCGCAAACCACAGGAGGTCAGCGATTTGAAAATCTGCATTCTGGGCGCCGGCGCCTTGGGTTGTGCCATTGGTGCGGCCTTGAGCGAAGCGGGGCACGAAACCTGGCTGTTGAACCGTGGCCATGCACATGTCGATGCGATGAACCTGCACGGGCTGCGGGTGCAGGACGAACGCGGCGAGCGGCAGGTCCGGGTGAAGGCAGCCTGTGACGCGGCAACCGTGGGCGTGGCCGACCTGGTGGTGGTGCTGGTCAAGTCATTCCACACCGGCGAGGCGATTGCCGGGGCCAAGGCGCTGATCGGGCCGCAGACGCTGGTGCTGTCACTGCAGAACGGTCTTGGCCATGAAGACATCCTGGCCGAGGCCGTGGGCCGTGAGCGGGTGCTGGCTGGCAAGACCTACGTCGGTGGCGTGCTGCTGGCGCCGGGTTCGATCCGCGCCGGTGTTGCGGGCAAGCAGACTTTCATCGGCGAGCTCGACGGCCAAAGGACGCTGCGTGTGCAGGCCATCGCCGAGGTCTTCAATGGTGCCGGGCTCGCCACCACGGTCAGTGACAACATTCTCGGCACCATGTGGGACAAGCTGCTGGTCAACGTCGCGACAGGCGCGCTCAGCGGCATCACCAGGCTCGGTTATGGCCAGTTGTACAGCGAGCCGCTGCTGGAAAGCACCGCCAAGGCAGCGGTGGCTGAAGCCATTGCCGTCGCTGAACGAGCAGGCATCCGCCTGAGCCTCACCAGCCCGGATTCTGCATGGCGGCTGGCCGCCGAAGGCCTGCCGGCAAGCTTCCGTACCTCGATGCTGCAGAGCCTGGAAAAGGGTTCGGTCACCGAGATCGATTTCATCAATGGCTCCGTCGTGCGCTGGGGCCAGCGCCATGGCGTGGCCACGCCGGTCAACGCGACCCTGGTGGCCTGCATCAAGGGCATCGAACGCGCCATGGCCGATCAGCAGAAGGGGAGTAATCCATGAGCCAGCCGAAAGCCTACCTTGAACACGTTGCGTTCTGGGTGCGCGACATCCAGTGGCACATCCGCTTTTTCAGCGAGGTGTGTGGCATGACCATGCGTGAAATACAGGGTGACGTCGAGCAGCCTGCACAGTACTGGACCCTTGGTGGCCTGCAGTTCATCCACCAACCGGAATTTGCCGGCCCGGAAGGGCGCATGGCGCACCTGGGCATCATGTGCGAAGACCTCGAAGCTACCCTGGCCGCCGCACAGCGTTTCAGCGTGAGCGAAATGCCCCAGGGCCGCAACTGGCTGCGCCTGCCTGACGGCCTTGCGGTCGAGTTCATTCAGGCATCGCCGGCGAAATGCGTCGCCCAGGCACTGGCCATCGACCCACGTGCAGAGGTGGTGGCATGAGCGTAGTGGAAAGATACTGGGACGATGCCCGCGAAGGCGATGAATGCATCAGCCCCACCTACACGGTGACCCGCGAACGTATCCTGGCTTACGCAGACCTCACCGGCGACCACACCCCGGTGCATGTCGACGAGGCCTACGCCAACGCCAGTCATTTCGGCTGCCTGGTTGCCCACGGCCTGTTCGGCCTGTCGATCGCCGACGGCCTGAAGACCCAGTGCGAATACCGCTTTGTACCGGGCATGTCGCTGGGCTGGACCTGGGACTTCGTGCTGCCGATCAAGGTCGACGATGTGCTGCACGTGCGCATGCGCGTGGGGGCGATGCGCCCGAGCAACAGCCGACCGGGCTGGGGTATCGTGGTCTTGCCGTCGGAGCTGATCAACCAGCACGGCGAAGTCGTGCAGCGTGGCGAGCACCGGCTGATGGTGCCCCGGAGGGTGCAGGCATGAGCCAGGCATTGCCATTGGCAGGTATCCGCGTCATCGACTACAGCCACTTCCTCGCCGGGCCCTATGTGGGCCGCTGCCTGGCAGCACTCGGCGCCGAGGTGATCAAGGTCGAACGGCCGGGCAACGGCGATGCCGGGCGCCAGCATGCATTTACCCTTGATGAGCAGCAGAGCGGTTACTTCCTGCAGCTGAACATGGGCAAGCAGGGCGTCAGCGTGAACATGAAGGACCCGCGTGGCAAAGCGTTCATGCAACGCCTGACCGACTCGGCCGATGTGTTCATCGAAAACTATCGCCCCGGCGCCCTGGACAAGCTTGGCCTGGGCTATGCCGAGCTGTCGGCGCGCAACCCGCGTCTGGTGTACTGCTCCATCTCCGCCTATGGCCATACCGGGCCGGATGCCCACCGCGCCGGTTTCGGGCTGATCGCCGAGGCCAAGAGCGGGATCATGCAGATGGTCGGCGTGCCGGGCGAAGCGCCGCCGTTGCTGCGCATTTCCCTTGGCGACATGTACACCGGCATTCATGCCGTGGCGGCGATCAATGCGGCATTGCTGGGCCGGGTGAACAGTGGTCGCGGCCAGCACATCGACATGGCCCTGTACGACACGCTGGTGTCCATGCATGAATATGCGGTGCAGTGCTACACCTTGTCCGATGGCACCGTCCTGCCCGAGCAGACCGGCCATGACATGCCCACCTCCACCCTGTACGGCGTGTTTCGTGCGGCCGATGGCGACCTGGTAATCGCCGCCCAGGTCGACGATGCCTGGCAGCGCTTTGCCGCGATGCTGGAAGCCAACGGTGGCCCGGCCGGGTTCGGCAGCGACAGCCGCTACCACAGCCTCAATGGCCGCAACGCCCATCGCCAGGCGATTCTGGCCGTGGTTCGCGACTGGGTCGGCGCGCGCCAGGTGGCGGATATCCTGCAGTTGCTCGATGACATCGACATCCCCAGCGCCAAGGTGCAGCGCATTGACGAGGTGGTGGCCGACCCGCAGATTAAGGCGCGCAACATGGTCATCGAGCAGCAGCACCCGCGCTACGGTACCTTGCGCCTGCCCAACCTGCCGTTCCGCTTTTCCGACTGCGACACCACGATCCACCAGGTGGCCCCGGACCTCGGTCAGCACAATGCCGAAGTGGCCGCCGGCCTAGGTTTCACCCCTGAAGAAATCACCGCCATGCAGGCAGACGGTGTGCTGTTCACCCACGGAGATGCACGATGAGCGACCGCTATGCAGTGATCGGCCGGCCGATCAACCACACCAAGTCCCCGTTGATTCATGGCCTGTTCGCCCAGGTTGCCGGCCAGTGCCTGGAGTATGGCGCGCTGGAGGGCGAGCTCGAGGGCTTCGAGGCTCAGGTACTGCAGTTTCGCAGTGATGGCGGGTTGGGCATGAACATCACCGCGCCGTTCAAGCTGCGAGCCTTCGAGCTGGCCGACCAGCGCAGCGAGCGCGCACAGTTGGCGCGGGCGGCCAATGCGTTGAAGTTCGAGGATGGCCGTATCTTTGCCGAAAACTTCGACGGCATCGGCTTGCTGCGGGATATCGAGGAAAACCTCGGTGAGCCGCTGGTCAATCGACGGGTACTGTTGCTCGGCGCCGGTGGCGCGGTACGCGGTGCATTGCTGCCGTTCCTGCAGGCGGGGCCGAGCGAGCTGGTGCTTGCCAACCGTGACATGGCCAAGGCGCTCGCCCTGCGCAACGAACTGGATCATCCAAGGCTGCGCATCAGCCGTTATGAGGAGCTGGAGGGACAGTCCTTCGACATCGTGGTCAACGCCACCTCTGCCAGCCTCACCGGCGAGCTGCCGCCACTGCCTGAAGGCGTGCTGGGCGCGACGCAGCTGGCTTACGAGCTGGCGTATGGCAAAGGCCTTACGCCGTTCCTGCGCATGGCCCAGGCGCAGGGGGTGGTGCGCCTGGCCGACGGTGTCGGCATGTTGGTCGAGCAGGCGGCGGAGGCTTTCGCCTGGTGGCGCGGGGTACGGCCAGAAACCCGCGCCGTCATCAATCGCCTGACTATTCCCCTCAAGTAGGATCACGGTCCCTGTGGGAGCGGGCAAGCCTGCTACATAGAACTGCACATAACCTATTGAATCAGCAGGGCCCCTGTGGGAGCGGCTTTAGCCGCGAACACCGGCGCAGCCGGTGCCATGCACCGCGTTGGATTCTTCGCGGCTAAAGCCGCTCCCACAGGGTACGCGGTCGCTTTCGAATTGAGTTCTCTACGCGACAGCGCAGCCCACAGGGATCCCTGCCAATCAGTAGGGCGGTGCTGGCAGTTCGGCCAACAGTCTTTTTAGCCCGTCGCTCCACTGCCTGCGTATCTGCTCGTAGTACACATCGTCGCTGGCGATACGCTGGCGTTTCGGTGTTTCCAGGCTGTCCTTCTGATACACCAGCAGGTCCAACGGCATGCCCACCGACAGGTTGCTGCGAATGGTCGAGTCGAACGAGATCAGGCCGCAGCGCAACGCTTCATCGAGTGGCATATGGTAGCCGAGGTTGCGGTCGAGAATCGGCCGCCCGTACTTGCTTTCGCCCAGTTGCAGGAACGGGGTGTCCGGCGTGGCCTGGAAGAAATTGCCCTGCGCATAGACGTTGTATATGCCCATGGGGCCGCCGGCAATCTGGCCGCCGACGATGAACGAACTGCTCAGGTCGATTCCGGCCGACAGCTTACTGCGATCACGGCTGACCACCTCGCGCAAGGTGTCGGCGACCAGTACCGTTGCATCGTAGAGCGTCGCAACGTTCAACAGGTGGGGGCCGGGGCCCTTCGTACGTTGCTGGAGCAGGTTCACCACCGATTGCGAGGTCGCCAGGTTGCCAGCGGTCTGCAGGACGATCAGGCGCTCCCCCGGCACGCCGAACACGAACAGCTTGGCAAAGCTGGCGATCTGGTCGATGCCCGCATTGGTGCGTGAGTCGCTGATGAAGACAAGCCCGTCCGCCAGGTGCATGGCGACACAATAGGTCATTCTGTTTCCCTTGTTTTTTTCATGAACGGATGCCGCACCTGTCATTGGCGGTGCACGTGTACGCTGGCCTGCATCGATTCGGCGCCGCCCCCGCGGCGCACGCCCCTGACCGGGCAGGCATCGAGGTAGTCCAGGCCCACTGCCAGCTTCAGGTGGCGTTCTGGCCGGGTCAGGCGGTTGGTGATGTCGAAGCTGTACCAGGCGTCATCGACCCAGGCTTCCGCCCAGGCATGGCTGGCCAGGTGCTGCTCGTCTTCGGTACATAGGTAACCAGACACATAGCGTGCCGGAATACCCAGGCTGCGCGCGCAGGCGAGGAACGCGTGGGTATGGTCCTGGCACACCCCGGCAGCGCCGCTGAACGCTTCGATGGCAGTGGTGCCCACCGATGTGGCACCGGGGCTGTATGGCATGTGCTCGGCCAGGCCTTGCATCAGCCCGATCAGCGCCGCCCGGTCGCGGTGCTCGCCACAATGTCGGCTGGCGAAGGCCTTGAGAGTGTCATCGGCCTGGGTCAGGTGGCTGCCGCGCAGGAAGGGCAGGGGTGAATGGTCGCCGGCCTCTTGCTCGCGATCCGGGTCGATTTCTACCTGGCCGCTGGCGGTCAGTGCCAGGTGGCCATGGGGTTTGTCCAGGGTCAATACATGCAGGATGTTGCCATACGGGTCGATCTGGCCGTTGACCTTGCAGGGCAGGTCGAGTTGCCATTCAGTGATGCGCTGGCGCTCGCTGCTGCGTGGCGTCAGGCGCAGGAACTGGATGCTGTTGCACACATCGCTTGCATAGCTGTAGGTAGTGTCGTGGCGAATGGACAGTTTCATACGACCTCCAGATAGGAGTGGTGGACCGCCTGGCCCAGTTGATTGATGCGCCCGATGAAGTCGCTCAACCACGGGTGCAACCCTGCTTCGAGTATTTCGTCGATCGCGGTATAGCGCAGGCGAGCATTGAGTTCGGCGGCCATGCGCTGGGCGGCGCGCCCGGTGCTGCCCGGCAGGCTGGCAAGGATCTGGTCCAGCTCCTCGATGCAGGCATGCAGCGAGCGGGGCACATCGACCCGCAGCAATAGCAGCTCGGACACCGGTCGTGCACTGGGTGCGGCGCGATACAGTTCGTTGAAGGCTTCGTAGGAGGTCAGCGCGCGCAGCAAGGCGCTCCATTGGTAATAGCCGCGGGCAGAATCATCGCTGACTTCCTCGGAGGCCTCCCCGAACATTTCATAGCGTGCATCGAGCAGGCGCAGGGTGTTGTCAGCCCGCTCCAGGAAGGTCCCCAGGCGGATGAAGCTGTAAGCATCGTTGCGCATGATGGTGCCTGAAGTAGCACCGCGGAACAGGTGCGAGCGTTCCTTGACCCAGTCGCAGAACTGGCTGATGCCATAACGGCCGAGGCCATTGCTGGCAATGTTGCGCATCTCGATCCAGGTAGCGTTGATGTTCTCCCACATGTCGGCAGTGATGCGGCCACGTACTGCGTGGGCATTGGTCCTGGCCGCCTGCAGGCAGCAATAGATGCTGCCGGGGTTGGTCGCATCGAGGGCGAAGAAGTGCAGCATGCGCTCGGTGTCCAGCTCGGTGTGCCGGCGGCGGTAGTCGTCCAGCGTTCCGGATGCCAGCAGTGACATGGCCAGCTCGGCATGGCCGTCGCTGCGGCCAGCCTGGGGCATCAGCGACAGCGAATAACTGACCTCGAGCATGCGCGCAAGGTTCTCTGCACGCTCCAGGTAGCGCGACATCCAGTAAAGGTCGGAAGCAGTTCTCGAAAGCATGGTTCAGTCCTCCACCACCCAGGTGTCCTTGGTACCGCCGCCTTGCGACGAGTTGACCACCAGCGAACCTTCCTGAAGGGCCACGCGGGTAAGGCCGCCTGGCACCAGTCGGGTTTCACTGCCGGACAGCACGAACGGGCGCAGGTCGATGTGGCGCGGCGCGATGCCGCTGTCGACGAAGGTCGGGCAGGTGGAAAGGCACAGGGTAGGTTGAGCGATGTAGGCGTGCGGGCGGGCCTTGATGCGAGCGCGGAAGTCCTCGATCTGTGCGCTGGTCGCCGCAGGCCCGACCAACATGCCGTAGCCACCGGAGCCCTGGGTTTCCTTGACCACCAGCTCGGGCAGGTGGGCCAGGACATGGGAAAGCTCTGCAGGCCTGCGGCACTGCCAGGTCGGGACGTTGTTCAGGACCGGCTCTTCGCTCAGATAGAAGCGGATCATGTCGTCGACATAGGGGTAGATCGACTTGTCGTCTGCCACCCCGGTGCCTACCGCATTGGCCAGCACCACGTTGCCAGCGCGGTACACCGAAATCAGCCCCGGCACGCCCAGCATCGAGTCAGGGTTGAACGACAGTGGGTCGAGGTAGTCGTCGTCCAGGCGGCGATAGATCACATCCACCTGTTTTGGACCAGCGGTAGTACGCATGTAGACGTGCTCGTCACGGATGAACAGGTCCGCACCCTCGACCAGTTCGATGCCCATTTCCCGGGCCAGGAAGGCGTGCTCGAAATAGGCACTGTTGAAGCGGCCAGGGGTGAGCAACACGGCAGTGGGGTTGTCCAGTGGGCTTGCGCTCTTGAGCGTGTCCAGCAGCAGGTTGGGGTAGTGGTCGATGGGAGCGATACGCTGTGCGGCGAACAGCTCGGGGAACAGCCGCATCATCATCTTGCGGTCTTCGAGCATGTAGCTGACCCCGCTGGGGGTGCGCAGGTTGTCCTCCAGCACGAAGTAGCTGCCATCCCCGTCACGGACCAGGTCGACGCCAGCGATATGGGCATAGAGCCCGCGGTGCAGGCCCAGGCCCTGCATGGCGATCTGGTAGCCTTCGTTGGCCAGCACTTGTTCCGGCGGGATGATGCCGGCCTTGAGGATGCGCTGGTCGTGGTAGATGTCCTGCAGGAACAGGTTCAACGCCTGAACCCGCTGGATACAGCCGCGCTCGACCATGCGCCATTCGCTGGCGCGAATGCTGCGCGGGATGATGTCAAAGGGGATCAGGCGCTCGGTATCCTCTTTGTCACCGTACAAGGTGAAGGTGATACCGGCGCGGTGAAACAGCAGGTCAGCTTCGCGTCGGCGTTGCTCCAGCAACTCCAGCGGGGTGTTTGCCAACCAGCGGGCGAACTCCTGGTAATGCGGGCGGCAACTTCCGTTCGTATCATACATTTCATTGAAAAATGCCCGGGACATACCCACTCCTTGCCACCGTTGCCGGCGGCTTCATTGCGGTTCATCTACGTGTTTCAGGGTGCGGCCTTGCGGGTCGGTGGGTGTTTTGTCTGCGGTGAGCCTCGAATCCGATCAATTGCTGTGCGTTGTGCACGCAAGAGGCCATTGCAATGAAGGTGCCGAAAGCCAGGCACAGCTCTGGATTGGCAACAGGCTGGCGGTAACACCTTGAAACTCTTGGGTTTTATTGCTGAATTCGATGACTGCGCCGCATGCAGCCGTGCGGGAACGTCGGGAGGGGGGGCAGGCGCGCCTCAAAAAAAGGCGCGTTATGCACCGAGCTGCAGCTTTTGCTCCGAATTGGAGCGAGTCCATGGCGAGGCGACACTCCGGCCGCGCAAGCAAGGAGTAGTGCGTTTCGTTCCGAGTGTCAGGTTATGACGCAGTCACCGACGCAGAATACTCTGGACGTCGCTTGCAGATCGAAAACGGTCACTATCAATCAATGGATTTGGCCATTTCCGACGTTCCAGTCCAGCCGGTCTGCTCATAGACCGGTTTACCCGTCTCGGTGGCATGCAGGACAGCGAAGGTGATGCCTCGGCGAGCGAACTCGGCGTCAGCAGCCTGCATCAAGGCCGAAGCCAGGCCGCGGCGGCGGTAGGCCGGCTGGACGAACACATTCAGCACGTACCCACGTTTGTCCAGGGTTGGGTGCGATGGATGGGGAGGCCAGTCAATGCTCATCAGGCCAATGGCTGCAACCGGTTGGTCGCCATCCAGGAGCTTGAAACCGTAATACCGACCGTCACCGAGCCGCTCTTCCAGCCATGGGCGAAAGTGCTGAGTCATGACTTGCAGTTTTTCAGGGTCGCCACCTGCCTCAAGAAACATCTCCTGGCGATGCGAGCAGATCATTGCTGCGTCAGCGGGCCCGACTGGCTGACACTCCAGGCCTGCAAACGCTCCACATCCTTGTAGCTCGATCATCGTTTATCCATCGCAAGTGGCCGATTCAAGAGAAGGCAGCCTATGGCATCTTCAGGCCTGCTTGCAATGGCTTGGCTCAACGCCTGAGCGCACAACCTGCTGGATACAGCCAAGGAAGCCGGTGCGTCGCCCCAGGATGAAAATGCATTTCGTCGAGTGGGCGGAGGAGGAGTCGGCATGATGGACGAATCCTCCTCCTGTAGTCCGTGACGACGATCAGGCTTGTACCGCGTCGGCCCCGCCAGAGAGCACGGATTTTTTGCGTACCGCTTGATAGAGAAGGCTGGACACCATGAAGCCTGCAATGGCCAGCATGCTCATCAGAATGAACACATAGTTGTAGCCCTGTTGACCAGGAAAGTGGTCGAGGATCGCGCCATAGATGACGTAGGCAAACATGCCGGGGGCATAGCCGATCAGGCAACCGATGCCGAAGGCCGAGCCGGTGATGTGCTGGGGAATGCCGACTTCGCCCATGGGTGCCCAGAACACGCCGCGCATCGAGAAAACAATCAGGGCGAAGGATAGGGTGGCCGCCATCCCCGCATAGATGAAGCCCGGGCTTTTAGGAATCAGCATGATCACGGCCATCAGCGGCAATAGCGCCAGAAATGCCCACTTCAGATAACGGCTGGTGCTCTTGAACTGCTTGTCGGCAATGAAACCGCCGGCAGGCCCGCCGAGGATTTTCAGGAAGTATTGATTGATGATGCCGTAGGCGCCTACCAACGCTACTGGCAACCCGTACATTTCCTTGAGGTAGGGGATGAAATAGGTCAGGCCGCAGTAGACGATGTAGACCATGAACACATTGAGGCTGACCAACCAGATACCGGGTACCTTGATAGCCTCCATCAGGTTTGCCAGACCGTTTTTCGGCTTGGTGGCCGATTGCGCATTACCGCCCTTGAGCAGGACCCAGGTCAGGGTGCCAGCCAGAATGTCGATGACCGAGTAGAACAGGATCGCCGATTTCAGGCCGGCTTCCCCCGAGCCCATGGCGACGAACACGCCCAGTGCGGAAAAGGCCACCAGCGTATCAACCACGCCGCGCCCGCCTTCCAGCAGGCCGAACAACCGGCCTTGCTCCTGATCGTCACCCAGATTGCGGATGGCCTTGAGCAGCGATGGCCAGAACAGGCAGTCGGCACAGACGGCCAACAGACTGAACACGATCAGCAAACTGCTGAAGGGCGGAAAGGTCGCCAGGTACAACCCCAGGCTCCCGGTCCCGATCAGGCCGAGGGGGATCAGTTTGCGCGTGTCGTAGCGATCGGCGAGCAGGCCACCAACCACGAACAGTGCAGTCGCGATGATCGCGTTGGCACTCAACAGCATGCCGATTTCAGTGTGGCTCAGGCCCATGAATTCCTGCATGGGGACATAGAAGGCGTCCTTGAGATTCGCCAGCTTGTAAATGGTGCCGCCACCAAGGATGAGAATCAGGAATCTGAGCCATTTGGCCTTGTTTTGAGTTGTCATTATTGTTCTCCGGGCGTAATCGGGTCGTCAGGTTCAGGCGTTGGAAGGAGCGGCCAGGGTCAGTTCAGCCAAGGTGCGCAGTTCGCCCAGCAAACCTCGGACATAGGCCACCTGATTGTTCGCCCAGCGGTGTTCGTCGGCCAGCATGCGCTCGAGCGAGTAGCCTTTCGGGAGCGGCGTTTCGCTCATCTCCCGGTATGCAATGAATGGATCGGCTGCTTCGAGGCTCTGGCGGAAGGCCGGGGCCACGTAGTGATTTTCCTGCTCGAGAATGAACGCGATCACTTGCGGGGTTGCTTCGCCCAGCATCAACAGTTCGAACAGCATGCGGGCGCTGGGCAGATCGTCTTCGTCGCTGCCTTGCAACACGCCGTAATGGCCGAAGCCGTTTTGTTCGGGGACGATGCGTACACCCTTGAGGTGAGCCTGGCGGATGTGCGGCGCCAGGTTGTGCAGGGCCTGCAGGGGCTGTTCGCAGGCATTGATCATGTTGCCGAAGTCGAACAGGGCATGCAGGCGAGGGTGGTTGACACGGTTGAGCAGCTGCGCAATTTCGCTGCTCTTGAGTTCTTCATGCTGCTCGAAGTCAAAGTACAGATCGTTGGCATCGGCCTGTTGTGCGAGGTAGTGCAGGTCGGTCTCGATCACGTCCATGACCCGCGACAGCGGACCCTCGTAACGTGAGTAGACACGGATGTTGCGCACGCCCAGTGCGTTGGCGATGGCGATCACCTGGTCGACATCCTTTTTCAGCGTGCTGCTGATTTCCAGGTGCACATCCAGCCCCAGCGCCTTGGCCTTGCTGGCAAACGCCTGGAGCTGCTCTGGCGACATCCGCCTCAGGCTGTTTTCCTCGCCGTCGAGCAAATGCAGGCTCAGGCCTTGCAGTTCGTGGCGATAGGCGAAGTCGAGCATGTCCGCGGGTGTGACACGACCGTGGGTGAGGTTGGTCAGTAGCGGGTAGGCGTGGGCAAACAGGCGCAATTGCCCGAGACGCTCAAGCAGCCGCTGGGCCAGTGCCTCTGTCAGCACTGGAGCAGCCACGTGTTCGACCACCTTGTGGCTCAGCAAGGCGTTGAATCGTTCCTGGATCTTGTTGTTCATTAGAATTGTTCCTGGTTCAGGCACCGGTCTACCGGCGCAGCCTTTATCGCGCCAGCCAGGAACTCTCGATAGATCCATTATCAATTAATTGATAAGGCCACTTTCCACGCATCAAGTGGTCGGCGGAAGATAACCCAGCGTGCGCAAAGCCTGGGCCAGCTCCTCGACACGCTCACGGGCCTGCTTTTCAGGCGTGCCGGCAAAACCGATCAACAGGGCAGGCGGCAGGTCACGCTTGATGCGGTAGTCGCTCAAGGCGTAGGTGTGGATGTTGTGTCGGGCCAGTTGCCGGGCGATTTCAGTGTCACTGAGTTCGGGGGGTAGCCAGGCGATCAGGTGCATGCCAGCATCCGTCGGAGTGATCCTGAAAAAGCTGCCGATCTGCTTTTCAAGTTGTTCGATCAACGCCTGCTGGCGCGCCTTGTACAGTGCACGCATGCGGCGGATGTGCCCCAGGAAGTGGCCTTCGCTCATGAAGTCGGCCGTTGTGGCCTGAAGCAGTGTGGGCGGGCTGCGATCCATGACCGCGCGCAGGGTGCAGAAGGGCTCGACCAGAGCCTGCGGCAGGATCACGTAGCCTAGTCTCAGTGACGGGAAGAGCACTTTGCTGAACGTGCCGACGTAGATCACTCGGGCCATCTGGTCCATGGCATACAGTGCCGGAAGAAGTCGACCACTGTAGCGAAACTCGCTGTCGCAATCGTCCTCGATGATCCAGCTCTGATGCTTCGCAGCCCAGTCGATGAGTGCTTGGCGCCGCACATAACTCAGGGTGACACCCAAAGGATGCTGACGCGAAGGCGTACAGAATACCAGGCGCGCATCAGGGCACTCGGCAAGGCCTTGCTGGACATCGATCCCCTGTTCATCAATACGCAACGGAATGATCCGGGCCCCTTGGGCTTGCAACGCAATTCGCGCGGCGATGTGCCCAGGGTCTTCCATCCAGACACTGTCCTGCGGATTGAGCAGCAGCATGCCCAGCAGGTTGAATGCTTGCTGCGCGCCGGAAACGATCACTACCTGCCCGGCATTGCAGTCGATACCTCGCGCATCGAAGACATACTCGGCAATCGCTGTGCGAAACGCCTGCAAGCCTTGCAACTCGCCATAACCCAGGATCGCCTTGGTTGGCTTTAGCAAATGACGGTTCATCAGGCGCCGCCAGATGGCTTGTGGAAATCCTTCATAGGTGCTGTGACTGGGCAGGAAGGAGGTCGGCGTCGCCGGATCCCAGTCGGCATAGGACACCCCGCGAAAATGATCGCTGCGCAGCGACAGCATCGACTGGCTCAGTTCGGACAGGCGCGGTGGCTGGCGCGGTGGTTCGTCCTCGATACTCCGGTTTTCCCACTCAGTACCGACATACGTACCTGCACCCGTGCGCGAGGCCAGGAAACCTTCGGCAATCAACTGATCGAAAGCATTGAGGATGGTGATCCGCGACAGCCCCAACTCGATGCTCAAGGTCCGGGTCGACGGCAGGCGCACGCCCCCCTGAATTCTGCCGTTGAGTATCTGTTTGCGAATCTGCAGATACAGCTGACGGTACAGAGGTATGGCACTGGCACGGTCCAGTTCGATAGCCGACAGCAGCAAACCTGTGGGGGATTTCATGACATGCTCGTCTGGGTAAAACGGGATTTGATCTGGAAACCGTCAGGCGACGGGATTTCAGGGTAGCGAGCGATACCCGATAAGTCATCTGTCCGGTGTTGATGTCCGGCACAGTCCGGGGCTGGATAATGAAAAGGACCGATTCACGTCAACTGGAAAGCGTCTGCTTTGGGCCAACAAACAGCGGGTTACGGCTGACCGCTAACGACCCCAGGCTGTGTGAAAACGTTCGACGCAATCCGGCTGGTTAGAAAACGAACAAAATTTCGCGCTCCTGCGCAAAATCTGGGTTAGCTGAATAACCAAGCCATTACAGATTTCACGTACGCTCGCGCTATCCAGAGATCCGTTTGCGTTTACACACAGCCTGGACCCGTAGCTGCCGCTCGTAGCCTCGGTATAACGAAAGGCACTCTAAACATAATCGGCCGAGGGATCGACTCACCTGTCGACATAGTGATGCGCCCCAAATAGCATGCCTTAATCCAATATTCCCGAGATGGAAAAAATGATCTCAGATCCTGGCACGCCAACTCTAGACCAGCTGAAAGTTCTCCTGACGGTCGTAGAGGTGGGAAGCTTTGCCGGTGCTGCAAGGAAACTGCATCGTGCAACGTCCGTGGTGAGCTATTCCATTTCCAATCTCGAGATGCAGCTCGGCGTATCACTTTTTGACCGCAAGACGACACGTAAACCGAAGCTGACAGAGGCTGGCCGTACAGTGTTGGCCGAAGCACGAACCATCATCAACGGAGTCAACGGACTGCGTTCGAAGGTGTCTGGACTGTTGCACGGTCTCGAAGCAGAGGTGCATCTTGCTCTGGATGTAATGCTGCCAGCGGAGCGGGTGGTCGATGCGCTCAGGACTTTTAGACAGGTGTTTCCCACTGTGGCTTTGCATCTACACATGGAAGCGCTCGGTGCGGTCACGCAACTAGTACTTGAGAAAAAAGCCGGCATTGGGATCAGTGGTCCCCTGGACCCGGGGAGGGATGGCCTTGAGCGTGTCGGCGTAGGGAGTGTTGAGTTAGTACCCGTTGCAGCCCCGGCGCACCCGCTTGCCCTCGCCAGCCGCAACGAGCCTGGTGCGGCAAGAAATCACATCCAATTGGTGTTGTCAGACCGTTCAACGCTTACCGGGGACAGAGATTTTGCCGTAGTGAGCCCCCGTACATGGCGGCTCGCGGACTTAGGCGCAAAACACATGCTACTCAAGGAAGGCATTGGCTGGGGCAACATGCCCTTACCTATGGTCCAAGCGGACCTCAATTCGGGACATCTTATCCATCTCGATCTTCCTGATTGCAAAGGCGGCTCTTACGCGTTTGACGCTATCTACCGGACTGATTCGCCGCCTGGGCCGGCTGGGCTATGGCTCATCAAACGCTTCGGCCAGCAAGCCGAAGCTCTCTAGACTTGTCGAATAAGTCGAATAAAACCCTCGATATTCTTCTTGTTTTTAGCCAGCTAGACCCCTGTTAGGCTGTTGCTCATAGACCAGACCCGCGCTTCGGTGCCTGGCCTCAATGGTCACAAATTTCCGGTACCACGAGGTGAACCTATGTATTCGGCAGCCGAGCTTCTCAAACACCATTTCGAAACGTTTGTTGATGACCATGAAAAATGGAAATCCCTAATCGCCCCAGACATCGTCTGGGAGCTGCCCTTCGCCCCGAGTCTCGGTCACCCGGAAAAGCTAGTCGGCCGCGAGCAAGTGCTCAATCACGTCGCCTGGTTTGTCGGAGCGGTTGAATCATTTCGATTCCACGATATACGTATTCAGCAATTCGCTGATTCACTGTCTGCCGTCGCGCAAGTCAAGGCGCAGGGGATCATCACTGAGACGGGTAAAACCTACTCACAACAATATGTCCTTTTCGTTAGCGTTTCTGAGGGAAAGCTGACGCATATTCGTGAGTACTTCGATCCTGTCCAAGCGTCTTACGCCTTGGACTCCCCCGTGGTGATGCCGGGCTAGCGCCGCTGCCTAATTCACGAAAGAAGCAAAACTCCGACAGGCAAAGCAAGGTTGCCAAGGAGTCGAATGTCAAAAAGAAAGAAATTGGCACCGTCGAAAGCGACAACCAATTCCTGACTTGGAGACATCAAAATGACTGACTTCATCCCAACCCCAAATGAAGTGGCAGGCAAAGTGGTGCTGGTAACCGGCGCGGCTAGCGGCATTGGGAAGGCCATCGCCGAGCTCCTTCACAGCCGTGGAGCGAAAGTCATTGCCGAGGATATCGACCCGAAAGTCAACGCCCTTGAGCGTCCCGGCCTGGTTCCTTTCGTCGCCGATATCACCGTTGACGGTTCTGCCGAGCAAGCGGTGGCGTTGGCGGTAGAGAAGTTTGGCAAGCTGGACGTCCTGGTCAATAACGCCGGTCGCATCCTATACAAGCCCCTCGTCGAAATGACCCGTGAAGATTGGGAATGGCAGATGCAAACCAACGTGACGGGGGCCTTTCTTCATTCGCGAGAGGCGATGAAGGAGATGATGAAGAACAAGAGCGGCGCGATCGTGAACATCGCCTCGTACGCGTCCTACTTCGCATTTCCCGGTATCGCGGCCTATACCGCGTCCAAAGGCGCCTTAGCACAGTTGACTCGTACCCAGGCGCTGGAAGCGATTGAGCATGGCATTCGGGTCAATGCCATTGGCGTGGGAGATGTGGTTACCAACCTGTTGAACCACTTCATGGAAGACGGTCGTGGGTTCCTGCAAGAGCATGGCAAGTCCGCGCCGATCGGTCGAGCTGCAGCACCGGAAGAGATCGCTGAGATTGTCTCTTTCCTGGCTTCCGAGCGCGCCAGCTTCATTGTCGGTTCGGTGGTCATGGCCGATGGCGGCATGAGCGTACCGGTAGGTTAATCCTTCGCCTTGTCCGCGTTGTGCTGCATTGGCAGCACAACGCGTTTTCTTGCTAGCAGACCTTTTCAGCGGAGGCGTCATGATCGCACCTCGAAAATCCGACTTTCCCCTCATCGACGTTCGCCAGCATCTGGAAACCGGGCCCATCGTCCTCGTGACCTCAGTCTGGAAGGGCGAAAGCAACATCATGACCATGGGATGGCACATGATGATGCAGTTCGATCCAGCCCTTTTTGGCTGCTACATCTGGTCGGGGAACCACAGCTACGAACTGATCCGCAACAGCCAGAAATGTGTGATCAACGTACCCACCCTGGAGCTGGCAGACCAGGTAGTCGCGGTGGGCAATAGTACGGGCAGTGACGTAGACAAGTTTGGTGAATTCGGACTTACCGCGACAGCGGCGACGCGGGTTGCAGCGCCGCTGATAGCCGAATGTTATGCCAGCTTCGAATGCCAGCTGTACGACTCGAAGTTGATTGGCGATTACGGCTTGTTCATCTGGGAAGTCGTCAAAGCGCACGTAGATCGCTCCGTGGAGCAGCCCAGAACGCTGCACTACAGGGGAGGCGGTCAATTCATGGTGGCTGGGGAAACCTTGGATTTTCGCCAGCAATTTCGTCCCCAGAACCTCTGACTGGCGTGGCCCACTCACTATTTACGGTATTGAGTGGGCGTGACGCCAACCTCACGTTTGAACACCTGCGAAAAATGGCTTGGGCTGCTGTATCCGATCTCTAAGCCTATATCGATCACGCTCCGATCCGTTTCGACCAGGAGCTGCCGGGCCCTTGCCATCCTAAGTCTGATAAAGAACTGCGACGGAGAATAACCAGCGGCTTTTTTGAACAGCCGGCTGAAGTGATACTCACTCATCCCAGCGATTTCGGCCAAGTGCCCGAGATTGAATTCCTCAGCCAGATTCGCCTCCATCGCCGACAGCACGCGGCGCAGCTTGTAAGCAGGCAACGCGTTGCGGCGCACGATATCGTCCGCTGAGCTGTCTAGGTAGTTGCGGGCAAGGTGAATGGCGATGCACTGGGCCAGACCCTGCAGATAAAGAGGACTAGCCCTGTGCCCCGTCAGCTCCAGGCGAACTTGCTCCAGTAGAACGGACAACCCATCGTCACGCCCGCCTGAGACTTCACGTAGTCGAACCGCTTCCACAGACCCGCCCAAGACCTCATGGATGGCTTTTTCCAAAAGCGGGATGCCGAGGTAGATATGCATGACTTCAAATGGTTCTACACCGTCTACGTTCCAGCGCATCTCGTAAGGCTGTGCCGAAGTAGTCAAGAAGAAATCACCTTTGGACACCTGGCTACATTGCCAGTCGCCGTCAAGCTCACGCTCCTGGACGGCAGCATTCCCGGAGATGATCCACACGAGCAAGGGCTCAGCTACGGCGGGCACGATAAAGCTCTCTTCTTTACGCTCCCGGTTAAAGATCTGCACCAACATATCCCTATCGGCCAGGACGTCCGAGGCGGCAAGCCGCTCACCCCGAATGTAAGCCTCCAACCCATGAGCTGAAGTCCGCTCTATGACATCCATGGGAATCGTCACCTCAGTCAGTACGCCTGCTCAAACGAGCCACCTCGGGCATTGGTCTCACAGGGTGGACTTGAAGTTCAAGCCTAGGCTTTTAATGGTGGAGGCCCATCGCGGACCCGTTCGGGGATGTAAAGAACCCCCTCTGGATGCGTGTTCTGAAAGGTAAAGGTCGAAAAAAGCCGGAATGTCTCCATTCCGGCCGGGCCTTCAACGCTCGGGATATAGAATCATCCCTGCGTGATACAGCACGTTGCTACGAAACTCCCCGTCGGCAGTAAATCCGCTGTCATCTACATACTCGATGTGATCACCCTCTAGCCAGTATCGACCTTGGTACGCGCTTTGTTGCCCTCCGCGGGCTTCGTCATAGCGGCCGCCAGGCAAGAGCTCATGGCGAACGCGTCCGTCAGCCGTCACCCACATGCCAACGTATTTGTCCTGATCTCCAAGTGGTTCACCCATGGCATTTTCCTCGCTGTCGACCGGACATTCAGAATGGACTTGCGGTTGGACGCACGATCAGTTCGCTGACATCGACATCCGCAGGCTGTTCTACGGCGTAGGCGATCGCCCGGGCAATCGCCGAGGCAGGAATCGCGATCTTGCGAAACTCGCGCATCTCGGCACGCCCGCCCTCATCGGAAATGCTGTCGGCCAGTTCGGACTCGGTGACGCCTGGGGCAATGACGGTGACCCGGATGTCACCCCCCACCTCTTGGCGCAAGCCCTCGGAAATGGCTCGTACGGCATATTTGGTAGCGCAGTACACCGCAGCGGTCGGGCTCACCGCGTAGGCTCCAATCGAGGCAATATTGATGATCTGACCGGCGCGCTGTTCTTGCATGAGCGGCAGCGTTGCGGCAATGCCGTGCAGGACGCCGCGAATGTTCACATCGATCATCCGATTCCACTCATCTACCTTGAGCGCTTCGAGTTTCGAAAGCGGCATGACGCCGGCATTATTGATCAGCACGTCGACGCGTCCGTGCAGTTCGACAGCGAAGTCTATAAAGGACTGCATGTCATCAAGGTTGGTGACATCCAGCGCCAGCACATCAGCGATACCGCCTGCTGAACGAATCTCCCTGGCGAGAGTTTCCAGGCGATCGGTGCGGCGGGCGCCCAGGACCACGCGAGCGCCTTTGCTGGCTAGCAGGCGGGCTGTTGCTTCGCCGATACCACTGCTGGCGCCGGTGATCACGATGACTTTTTGTTCGATGCCGTGCATTTTTTCGTACTCCTGTTTCTGGCTTGAGGGGCCACCGCCGACAGGCAGGTGGTGAAGCAAGAGTAAGAAGCCTGAGCAGGGCTGGGTTATCCCATTCCTATGGCCAACATGCACGATCCTGCGTGAGCGGTCGGTGTTGGAGGCCATCCCGTTATCAGTGGGCAAAAGGAAAAAAGACTTTTCTATTTAATCGAACATAAACCAAGAAATTAACCGGCTATTCAGCTATGTGAGGCTGTTCCAAACTTACTCCTATCAGCGTTCCATTCCGGAATGCTTACATCAAGGAACGTATGCCATGCCTCACGCCACCACCGTTTCAAGCGCAGCCTCTCATCCTTCGGCTGCAACAGCTGGTGCCGCCGCACTAGTAGGTCGCGTTTTTCTGAGCGCGATATTCATCCTCTCCGGCATATCCAAGGTAAACGCGCCGGCCATGATGATCGGCTACATCAGTTCAGTGGGTCTGCCGTTTCCTTCCTTAACGCTGACGCTTGCCATTCTTGTGGAAATAGCCGGCGGTGTAGCTCTAGTCGCCGGCTATAAAACCCGTGTTGTCGCAGCAGGTTTGGCGCTTTTCAGTGTCCTCACTGCGGTGATCTTCCACAGTGCTATGGCCGATCAAAATCAATTCATTCACTTCTTCAAGAACATCGCGATGGCCGGCGGTTTGCTGCAGATCGTGGCTTATGGCGCAGGCCGCTTCAGCTTGGATTCGCGTCGCCATTAACGCGCTGCCAACCATCGACTTAGCTAAACATTACCTACAGACGGGGAAGTACATGAAAGCTATACAAGTGGCAGAGTACGGTCAGGTTGAGCGGCTTGAGCTGATAGAGCTTGAAGAACTGGTGCCCAACGATGACCAGGTTCTGATTGACGTTGCCGGGAGCGGAATCAATCCGATCGACTGGAAGATTCTCTCGGGGGCCATGAAGCAGTTCATCCCAATGTCCTTCCCCTACACGCCGGGTGTCGAGGTTGCTGGCACCATTGCAGCAGTTGGAAAGAATATTCATGAATACGCAGTGGGTGATGAGGTGTTCGGATTCATTGGAATAGTCGGTGGTTACGCCACTCAGGCTCTTGCAACGCCCGACAGGCTTGCGCACAAACCCGATGGGCTATCACTTCTTCACGCCGGTGGAATTCCTGCCGCAGCGCTTACTGCTTGGCAGGCGCTGCACGAACACGCCGAAATCAAGCCAGGCCAGACTGTTTTGATTCACGGTGCCGCAGGAGGGGTGGGTAGTTTCGCGGTCCAGTTAGCACGGCTGGCCGGCGCTCACGTAGTGGCAACGGGCTCGGCCAGAAACCGAGACTACCTCCGATCACTCGGCGCCCATCAGTTCATTGATTACACCGCACAACAGTTCGAGAACCTCGTCAGCAATGTCGATACGGTGATTGATCTGATCGGCGGAGAAACTCAGGATCGGTCCTGGACGGTGATCAAGCGCGGTGGGGCGTTAGTCTCGCCTGTCAGCACACCCAACGCGCAGAAAGCTCTTGAGTACGGCGTAGTCGGCAAAAACTTCGCAACCCGGTCGGACGGGCGCCAGTTAGCGGATATAGCGAAATTGTTTGCTGAGAAGAAGCTACACGCCGAGGTTGAGGTCGTTCCACTTTCCAACGCGGCTGAGGCTTTGATGCTAAGCCGGGGAGGACATACTCGCGGCAAGCTGGTGTTCGATGTGAATCGGTGATTAACCTCGAAGGCCCTGCGCTCGAGTAAATCTGCCAGAAGGCGGCCCTGTGCAGAAATATGCAAAAGCCTCGCAGGAACCAAATAACGGCCTGCTTATCGCCGCCGTAATCTGAGCCCAAGCAGAAAGCGAGCCCGCTTCTGCCGCCGGCCATCAGAGCGACCGAGCCTGCAACAAACAGGAATTCACGTCACGCTTTGCACTGACAACCGGCAACGAATCCATCGCAAATTACGGAGTCGCTGTCATGAAAACTGTACATACCATGATGATTGGAATCGTCTTGTCTGCTCTCAGCGCAGGTTCGATGGCACTGCCGGCCAAAGAAATTGGAAGTTGGACCAATCAGACCTGCAAAGAAGTGATGGCTCCCCTTGTGGCGGAGGGTGGTGCTGATCGCCTGAATGACCGCCGTGTGGCTGAAGATGGTGCGGATCGCCTTAATGACCGCCGTGTGGCTGAGGGTGGTGCTGATCATCTGAATGACCGCCGTGTGGCTGAAGGTGGTGGGGATCGTCTCAATGACCGCCGCGTGGCCGAGGGTGGTGCGGATCGTCTCAACGACCGCCGCGTGGCCAAGGGTGGTGGGGATCGTCTCAATGACCGGCGCATGGCCGAGGGTGGTGCCGATCGCCTGAATGACCGCCGTGTGGCTGAGGGTGGTGCTGATCGCCTGAATGATCGCCGTGTGGCTGAAGATGGTGCGGAACGTCTTAATGCCCGTAGAGTGGCTAAAGTCGATGCGGATCGTGCCACCTATGCCTGACGTATATAGCCCATACTATCGAGAGCCCGGCCCGCCGGGCTCTCGCATTTGAAGGGTGTCCATTTAGCATCTACCCAAAAGGCTGCGGACCAATTTATTCTCTGCAAAAGAACCAGGCTAATGGGAGGTAATGGCAGTGGATGATAGGGACGAAGAGCTGACGCGTCTGAGGGCCGAGCTAGCATCAACCATGCATCGTTATGCTCCCACCTATGGCGTGTTTCAGACGGGAATTGCTCCGCTGTATTTCATACGCAGTGATACTCCAACCGACGTGATCCATACTGTCCATAAGCCGGGGCTGTGCATCGTTGTGCAGGGCCGAAAACAGGTGCAGTTGTGGGAAGAAAGCTACGTCTACGACCCTTTGAATTATCTGGTCGTCTCGGTAACCCTGCCTCTAGCGGGTCAAGTGACAGAGGCATCCTCAGAAAAGCCTTATTTCTGTATCCGCCTGGATATCGATCCGGCAGAAATCGCTCAGCTGATCGCAGACCTCAGTCCTGTCGGTGTGCCAAGCCAGCAGCCCCACCGAGGGTTATATCTGGATAAGATCGACAGCTCCTTGCTTGATGCAATGCTGCGATTGGTACGTCTGTTGGATGTGCCATCGGATATCCCAGCGTTGGCGCCGCTAGCATTGAGGGAAATTTTCTACCGACTGCTCAAAGGCCAGCAGGGTCAGCGTTTACATGAGATAGCCATAACCGATAGCCAGACCCATCGCGTCACTCGGGCCATTGAGTGGCTGAACAACAATTATGCACAGCCGTTGCACATTGATGAGCTAGCGAGCTATGTCAATCTGAGTAACTCGACGCTTCACCATCGATTCAAGGCTGTCACCGCAATGAGTCCTTTGCAGTATCAAAAACAACTTCGCCTGCAGCATGCACGCAGGTTGATGATCTCAGAGGGTCTGGATGTTTCTACAGCCGGATTCAAGGTGGGCTATGAAAGTCCGTCACAGTTCAGCCGTGAATACAGCCGGATGTTTGGGGCCCCACCGAGCCGAGATATCGCGAAGCTTCGGTCTCTCGGGTAAGGTGCTGCCGAAGACTTGGCTAAAACAATCCTGATGGCGGACGTCGAGCAGAATGTGCTGCGGTACGTTATAGTTATCACATCCGAATGAAGAGAATAGCAGTCTCCACCCGACTCGGTTTTCAAGTCTACGTACTAGTGATATGGCTGCTTTAACGCCAAATCCGTTTCTATAAGCCATGGTTCTGTCATTGACTCTAAACCGTGACCGAAACCGACTGAGTTACGAAGCTTTCCAAATGAGAATTGGCTTTAGGGAGGCAGGGAAACTATCGACGTCTATCAGCTTTTGGGCAATTTATGCCCGTGCTGATCGACAGCTATTGGTCGATAGCTGCCTTACCTGACATACAGCTCCATACCGAGGCAAACCTGTTCTGATTCCGGCCATCCCGTCATGGAAGCACAGGTCGCCCCGCTTTTCGCCTACTCCTGCAACTGCACGATCGATTCCCCAGGCATGCGCCTTTGCTCGGCCACATGCCTCTAAGCATGGGACGGCGTCGCACGCCGTGCTGACGGTGTTCGCCCAGAGCATGATGGGAACCGCCAAACCTGCTTACCCTGCCACCCTGTCAAAGGCGTAATCCTTGAAAACTAACCACCCGATCCCATGGGAGCACTGTAAATGTCTGTCGACTTCAGACCCGCTCAAGCCTCGGACGCGCACGATATTGCGCGCTTTTTTCAACTGACATCGGAAGGTATGGCCGATTACATATGGAGCAAGCTTGCCGCACCTGGAGAAGCATTGCTGAGTGTCGGCGCGTCTCGCTATGCCAGGGAGCAGGGTGACTTTTCCTATAAGAACTGCCTGATGGCCACTTTCGAAGGGCGCGTCATCGGCATGATGCATAGCTATGCCTTGCGCGAGACCCCTGACAGGCCTGTCGAGACAGACCCGGTCCTGGCGCCTTATTCCGACATGGAAATACCCGATACCTTGTACATATCCAGCCTGGCCCTGGACGAAGCCTGGCGCAGCCACGGGCTGGGCGTCCAGTTTCTTCGCCACGCCCAGCAGCGCGCCGAGGAGTCTGGCCTGAAGGGGCTATGCCTGATCGATTATGCAGAAAACCACGGTGCACGCCGCTTCTACGAACGTCACGGTTTTCAAATTGTAAAAACCTGCCAGATCGTCCCGCACCCGATGCTGGGCGTGACCGGTGAAGCCCATTTGATGTACCGCCCTAACTACAACGTGCTCGAGAAAAAACCATGAACAAGAAACTGACCGTGTTCCGCGAACTGGATATTCAGCCGGTACGTGACCTTCCTTTTTTTGAAGAGGTCCTTGAAGGCACCCCTCATACGCTGACGTCCAAGTACTATCACGACGAACAGCAAGGTCGCATTTCCGGAGAATGGGAAGCCAGCACCGGAGCGTGGCGCATCGATTACAAAGTTTGGGAGTTCTGCCATGTCCTGAGTGGACGCTGCGTCATCGAGCTTGAGGGATGCGCCCCCATCACGCTGGCCGCTGGCGACACGTTCATTATCGAACCGGGCGCCAAGGGCAAATGGACCGTGCTGGAAGATATGAAAAAGAACTTCGTGATCCTTTTGCCCGCGAACTAAGGCTCGCGTTTCATCGAGCGCAGCGCATGGACAGTTAGCATGCTTGCCTGCTGGCAGCGCTCGAATGTTCTTTGGCAGGCCACAACAGCCCTCTAAACCTCATGTCCGCGCTGTCGCGCATGGAGCTGAGCCTTTGTGGGGACGGCATTAGTGTCGCGAAAGGGGCTCAGCACGGCCTCAGGATCCTGAGTCCGCGTCAAACTGCCAACCACCGATCGTCAGCTCCATCGACCTCCAGTCCTGCTGCCCGGTCAACCGGGAGACCCTAGGCCGCGATGGTGAACCAATGGACGTCCTTGCTGACAATGAAATGTCGACCCGTAGTCATGTGGTCGGGCAACTGATCGTGGTGTTTTCCTTGATTCTGCTGCTGGCCTTGTTACTGGGGCTGTTCTCCCTCTACCGCCTCGCCGAGGCGCTGGATGCCCGGCAAGTGCAGCAAAGCCGCTTCTATGCTGAATCCGCCATGGCCCAGTTGCAGAAAAACGACAAGACGTTCCTGCTGACCCATGCCAACTGGCAGGCCGCCTATGATCACTTGAGCGGGCAGGTCGATGCACATTGGGCATACGACGAGGACAACGTTGGCGCCACGCTTTATACCTCCGATGGGTACGAAGGCGTATATGTGCTCGATGACGACGGCACTCGGTACGCAATACTGGACGGTAAGCTCAGCCAGCAGGGCCTGGAGCATCATACTGTCAGTGCTGGCAAGATCCTGCAGGAGGCTCGGCAAGCAGCTCAGCACGATCAGGCGTCTTCAGGCTACCTGGTCTTTCGTGGCCAGCCGGCGGTGTACGTCGCTGCACTGATCCGCCCGCAGACCCAGCCGGCCCGCCCGCCGGGACCAACTGCGGTGTTGGTGTTCATTCGGGTTCTATCGCCACAGGTGCTCTTGCCGCTGGGCCAGGCGGCGGGGTTGTCCGGCCTGGCCGTGGACGATTCGGCCGATCAGCGTCAAGGGCGCGGTGCCCTGCCACTCGAAGGCAGCGGCCACGCCTTGACATGGGATATTCCGCAGCCTGGCACCGAACTGATCCAGACGGTTATCGCGCCCTTGGCTATCGCCGTTCTATTCATCGCGATGAGCATGGCATTGTTTGCACGCTATGCGATTCGGGCCAGCACCAGGATCGATCGTAGCCACCGTGCTCTGATGACTTCCCGGGTTGCCCTGCAATCGAGTGAAGAGCGCTTCAAGGCCGTGGCCGAAGCCGCGTCGGACTGGATATGGGAAACTGATGTACTCCTTCGGCTGACCTACCTTTCGGACCGGTTCACCGAACTCACCGGGCACCCCGTCGAAGCGTGGCGACAGCGCCCGATTACCGAGTTGCTGTCGTGTGACACCAGTAACCTGCGGACCTCGCTGCACAGCCTGGCCGCGACAGGCTCTTCCGGCACGCTGCGTTGCCAATATCAGGACCATCTCGGTCAACAGCGCATCTGCAGGATCGCATCTCGTGCGATCGTGGCCGAGGGCGTCTGTACCGGCTTTCGTGGCACGTGCAGCGACATCACCGACGAAGTGGCCGCCCATGCCCAGATTCAGCACCTGTCTTTGCACGACGCCCTGACCGGCCTGCCTAATCGCAACAAGCTGTTCCGATTTCTCGAACAATCAACGCCTGGCGCCCAGCTGGCGCTGTTGATGCTGGACCTGGACAACTTCAAGCCCATCAACGACAGCCTTGGGCATCCAGCCGGCGACGCGGTGCTGCTCGAGGTAGCGAGCCGCCTCGGTCGAGCTACCCGTGACAGTGATCTGGTCGCCCGTCTGGGAGGTGATGAATTCATCGTCGTACTTACCCGGCCGGGCGATCACGAAGACATGGACCGGTTCTGCATGCGCGTGATCGAGGCGATCAAGCGCCCCATTCAGGTCGAAGGGCATGTCGTGCAAGTGGGGGTGAGCCTGGGTGTAGTGCTGTCGGCCGAATACCCCGGTACACCGAGCGACCTGATCCGGCACGCCGACGTGGCCCTTTACAGCGCCAAGCAGGCGGGCAAGAACACCTGGCGCTTCTTTTCGGCACAGATGAACGCAGCATTGATGGAGAAACGTGTGCTGGAAAGCGAGTTGCGCGAGGGTATACCGCGTGGCGAACTGGTGCTGCATTTTCAGCCGCGCTTCAAGGTCGATGGGGTCTCGATCGCATCGGCCGAGGCCCTGGTGCGCTGGCAACACCCTCGCTTGGGCCTGCTGCGCCCGGACCGTTTCATTCCACTTGCCGAAGAGTCCGACCTTATCGTGCTGCTTGGCAACTGGGTGCTGCATGACGCCTGCATCAAGGCGCGGGGCTGGCCGCAGGCGGTGATGGTCTCGGTCAACATGTCGCCGGCCCAGTTCAGCCGCAGCGATGTGGTCCGCGACGTCGGTAACGCGTTGCGCGCCACCGGGCTGCCAGCCCACCGCCTGGAGCTGGAAATTACCGAAAACGTCATGCTCAACGATGTCGAAGGCGCACTGCACACCATGCTTGCACTGAAGGAGCTGGGCGTGCGCCTGAACATGGACGACTTCGGGACCGGTTACTCCTCGCTGGGCTACCTGCGTACCTACCCGTTCGACAGCATCAAGATCGACAAGCGCTTCGTGCAGCACCTGGGCAAGAGCGGCAGCGACCGTAGCGTGGTCCAGGCCATCATCAACCTTGGCAATGCAATGGGCATGACGGTGACTGCCGAAGGTGTCGAGACCGCCGAGCAATTGGCCTTGCTCAGCGATGACCAATGCCATGAAGTACAAGGCTTCCTGCTCAGCAAACCGCTGGAAAACGAGGCACTGATGGGGATGATGAAAGACCAGGTGTCGTTAGCGCAATGACGCCTCGCAGAGGAGGGCAGTTTCATTCGGATGCAAACGACGGCCGTTCCGCGAACCATGCCACCGCCAGCTCCTTGAACGCCTCAGCCGAAGGCGTCAGCGGATAGCGTTGATCATGCGCCAGCACGATGCTGTGCGTTGGCAGTTTCTCCTCGGTCGGCCGACATACCAGCGCTTGACCATCATAACTGCGGTCACCAAATGGCCGGGTGTAGATCAGCGCCACGCCAAACCCGTTGGCGACCAGGCTACGCTGCATCTCGAAGGTGCGCACACGGTGTACAGCGGCGGGCGAAAGATCGTAGAAGCTGAACAGATCCAGCACATGCTGCCAGCTGTGGACCTGATCGGTGACTACCAGTGTGTATTCGGATAGCGCTTTGAGGCTGACGCGCGATTCCCTGGCCAACGGGTGATCGGCAGCCAGCAGTACCTGAGCGGTCAGCTGGCACAACTGGGTGCATTGAGTGTTCGGCGGCAGGCCCAGATCGTAGGTGATCGCCAGCTCTATCGCGCCCTCACTCAGCCGCTTGCCCACATAATCGAAGCTGCCTTCGCGCATATCGACCGTGACCCTCGGGCAGGACTCCTGCATCCGTCGCACGATCTGTGGCAGGCAATAGGGCGCCAGGTCTTCAAAACATCCGACCACCAACTCTCCGACACACTCTCCTGCATTGGCATTGATCTCGGCAAAGGTCCGAGCCTCGCTCAGAACGCGGCGGGCCTGGACCATGACGGTACGCCCGAACGGGGTCAGCGATATGCCGAGGCCACGTTGGCGCACGAAAATAGATTGGCCCAGCACCTCTTCCAGTTCGCTGATGGCCGCCGAAATGGAGGGCTGCGAAACATGAAGCTCCATGGCGGCAGTCGTGAGGTTCCCGTGCTTGGCCGCTGCGAGCGCGTAGCGCAGTTGTCGCAGTGTGAACTTCATAGGTTTTTCCGTTGTGATACATCAGGACATATTATTTTATCCTTTTTTGAGGTTGTGAAATATTTCCTCTGTGCAGTGGCAACCGATCACAGGTGCCACGCCGATGCCGATTGCAAGGCTGATCAGCCAGTTTGGCGACCCTCTTTGGGCCGGATGCCCTCGACTACTGCAATCCATGTTCTTGTTTGGGAGCGTCACAATGAAAATTACAAAGGCTCTGCTGACCACCACACTATCTTTCGGGCTGCTGGCGGCCGCTGGTGCCAGCCAGGCGGCCGGCTGGTGCGAGTCTGGCAAACCGGTGAAATTCGCCGGATTGAACTGGGAAAGCGGGATGCTGCTCACCGACGTGATGCGGTTCGTGCTGAAAAATGGTTATGGCTGTGAAACCGACAGCCTGCCGGGTAACTCCATCTCCATGGAAAACGCCCTGAGCAGCAACGACATTCAGGTGTTTGCCGAAGAGTGGGTAGGGCGCAGCGAGGTCTGGAACAAGGCTGCGGCCGCCGGTAAGGTCGTTGGCGTTGGCGCGCCGGTCGTTGGCGCAGTCGAAGGCTGGTATGTGCCGCGTTACGTGATCGAAGGCGACCCCAAGCGCAAACTCGAAGCCAAGGCACCGAACCTCAAGACCATCGCCGATCTTGGGCAATACGCCCAGGTATTCAAGGACCCGGAAGAACCGGACAAGGGGCGCTTCTACAATTGCCCGGCCGGCTGGACCTGCGAGCTGGACAACAGCGAGATGCTCAAGCACTACGGCCTGGAAAGCAGCTACACCAACTTCCGCCCGGGCACCGGCCCGGCGCTGGATGCCGCCGTGCTGTCGAGCTACAAGCGTGGCGAGCCGATCCTGTTCTACTACTGGTCGCCGACGCCGCTGATGGGCCTGGTCGACCTGGTCAAGCTGGACGAGAAGCCAGGCGTGGATAAATCCCTGACCATCAAAGTGGGCCTGTCGAAGGCCTTCCACGAGCAGGCGCCGGAACTGGTGGCGGTGCTGGAAAAGGTCAATCTGCCGATCGACCTGCTGAACCAGAACCTGGCACGCATGAGCAAAGATCGCATCGAGTCGCCGGAGCTGGCCAAGTTGTTCCTCAAGGAGCACCCCGAGGTCTGGCACAGCTGGGTCAGCGAAGACGCAGCCAAAAAGGTGGACGCGGCACTCTGAGCGTATGGGCTTGTCCGGCTCCTGCCGGACAAGGCACGCGACAGTCCGTTTCATGCACTTGCTCGAGAGAATTCCATGTTTCCCAAGAACTTCACGTTTTCCATTGCCGACTGGGTCAATGGCTGGGTCGATGCGCTTGTAACCAACTACGGTGACGTGTTCCGGCACATCTCCGACACCCTGTTGTGGGCCATCGTCAACCTCGAAGGCCTGCTGCGCGCAGTACCCTGGTGGCTGATGCTGGCCATTGTTGCTGGTATCGCCTGGCACGCCACCCGCAAAGTCGTGACCACTGCCGTGATCGTCGGCTTGCTCTTTTTGGTCGGCGCGGTCGGCCTCTGGGACAAGCTGATGCAGACCCTGGCGCTGATGCTGGTCGCAACGCTGATATCGGTCCTGGTCGGCATTCCGCTGGGTGTGCTGTCGGCGCGCAACGATCGCCTGCGGGCGGTGTTGATGCCGCTGCTCGACATCATGCAGACCATGCCCAGCTTCGTGTACCTGATCCCGGTACTGATGCTGTTCGGCCTGGGCAAGGTGCCGGCGATCTTTGCCACCGTCATCTATGCCGCGCCGCCGCTGATTCGCCTGACCGACCTGGGCATTCGCCAGGTGGATGGCGAGGTCATGGAGGCGATCAACGCTTTCGGTGCCAATCGCATGCAACAACTGTTCGGTGTGCAGCTGCCACTGGCGTTGCCGAGCATCATGGCCGGTATCAACCAGACCACCATGATGGCCCTGTCGATGGTGGTCATCGCCTCGATGATCGGTGCCCGCGGCCTGGGTGAAGACGTCCTGGTCGGCATCCAGACCCTGAATGTGGGCCGCGGCCTCGAAGCGGGCCTGGCCATCGTGATTCTGGCGGTCGTGATCGACCGCATTACCCAGGCCTATGGCCGACCACGGCATGGGGTGGGCAAATGAGCGCCAAACAGACAATGAACAAGATCGAAGTCAAGAATGTCTTCAAGATATTCGGTGCTCGCGCCGAAGATGCCCTGAAACTGATCCGCCAGCAAAAAGCCAAGGATCAGGTCCTGGCCGAAACCGGCTGCGTGGTCGGGGTCAACGATCTCTCGTTGTCCATCGGCAGCGGCGAGATCTTCGTGATCATGGGGCTGTCGGGTTCGGGCAAGTCGACCCTGGTGCGCCACTTCAACCGCCTGATCGACCCGACCAGCGGCCAGATCCTGGTCGATGGCGAAGACATTCTGCAGTACGACATGGACGCCCTGCGCGAATTCCGCCGGCACAAGATCAGCATGGTATTCCAGAGCTTCGGCCTGTTGCCGCACCGCACCGTGCTGGACAACGTCGCCTACGGCCTGAAAGTACGTGGCGAGAGCAAGGCCAGGTGCGCAGAGCGTGCCCTGCACTGGATCAACACCGTGGGCCTCAAGGGTTACGAAAAGTCGTACCCGCACCAGTTGTCGGGCGGCATGCGTCAGCGCGTCGGCCTGGCCCGCGCCCTGGCAGCCGACACCGACATCATCCTGATGGACGAAGCCTTCAGTGCGCTCGACCCACTGATTCGCGCCGAAATGCAGGACCAGTTGCTGGAGCTGCAGAAGACCCTGCACAAGACCATCGTGTTCATCACGCACGACCTGGACGAGGCGGTGCGTATCGGCAACCGGATTGCCATTCTCAAGGACGGTCGCCTGGTCCAGGTCGGTACGCCGAAAGAAATCCTCTACCAGCCTGCGGACGAATATGTAGATCGTTTCGTGCAGCGTCGCGTAGCTTCGCTTTAAGGAACCGGGTGTATGTCGTTTGCCGAAAGAATCATCATCGCCGACGCGCCAGTGCGTTGGCAGGACGTGGTGGCAGTGGCCCGGCATGGCGCGAAGCTTGAGCTGGCCCCATCGGCCTGGGCACGGATCGAGAACGCCCAGGCGATTGTCCAGCGCATCGTTTCCAGCGGTGACCGCGCCTATGGCGTCAACACCGGGCTTGGCGCCTTGTGCAATGTCTCATTGCAGGACGAACAACTCAGCCAGCTGTCGCACAACACCTTGCTCAGCCATGCCTGTGGCGTGGGTACGGCGCTGTCGGACGAACAGACCCGGGCGATAATGTGCGCGGCGATCATCAATTTCTGCCAGGGCCGTTCCGGCCTGCAGCGCAAGGTGGTCGAGGCGCTGCTGACCTTGCTCAACCAGCACATCACACCGCAGGTGCCGAAGCAGGGGTCGGTGGGGTACCTGACCCACATGGCGCATATCAGCATCAGCTTGCTGGGCGTCGGCCAGGTCAGCTATCGCGGCCAGATCATGCCGGCGCAGCAGGCCTTGGCCGAGGTCGGCCTGGCGCCGGTCAAACTGGGTGCCAAGGATGGCCTGTGCCTGGTCAACGGTACCCCTTGCATGACCGGCCTTAGCTGCCTGTCCCTGGACGATGCCACGCGGTTGAGCCAATGGGCGGACGTTATCAGTGCCATGAGCTTCGAGGCCCTGCGCGGCCAGCTCGATGCCTTCGACCCTGAAATCATCGCGATGAAACCGCACCCCGGCATGCAGCGCGTGGGCAGTAACCTGCGGCGCCTGCTCGACGGCAGCGAAATCATTGCCAGCAGCCAAGGCATTCGCACCCAGGACGCGTTGAGCATTCGCTCGATTCCGCAGGTTCATGGCGCCGCCCGCGACCAGCTGGACCACGCTGCGCGGCAGATCGAAACCGAACTCAACTCCACCACCGACAACCCGATGCTGCTGGGTACGCCCGAGTCGTATCGGGTGATTTCCCAGGCGAATCCGCACGGCCAGTCGGTGGCCATGGCGGCTGACTTGCTGGCCATCGCGGTGGCCGAGATCGGGGCGATTGCCGAGCGTCGTCTCGATCGCCTGATCAACCCGTTGGTCAGCGGCTTGCCGGCTTTCCTGGTCAGCCAGCCGGGAGTTAATTCGGGGATGATGATTGTCCAGTACGTGGCTGCTTCACTGTGTGCAGAAAACCGTCAGCTGGCACAACCGGCAGTCGTCGACAACTACGTCACCTCCGGCCTGCAGGAGGACCATCTGAGCATGGGCACCAATGCCGGGTTGAAGCTGCACCGCGCCCTGGAGAACTGCACGCAGATCCTCGCCATCGAATACCTGTTGGCGGCCCAGGCATTCGAGTTCCTCAAGGAGCAGCGCTTTGGCGCGGGTACCAACGTTGCCTGGCGGTTGTTGCGCGAACGGGTCCCGGCGTATGCCCAGGACCGTTGGCTGGCCCCGGATATCGCCAGCAGCGCATCGATCCTGAAGGATCCGGGCCTGCTTGGCGCTGCATTCCCCGAGCTGCTATGACCGATGCAAGGGCCACTCATGGCTTCGGCTCGTAAGGGGTAGGACCTGTGCAATCGGGGGGGCAAATGCCCCCTTGATTGCGAACGACCAATAAAACGTTGACTTTGCGCGCGCCCAGGAACATTCATGATTCCAGGGTCATTGATGTTCGAGGTGAGATCATGGCGCAGACCGACGTTCTCATTGTCGGAGCCGGTCCGACCGGGCTGGTTCTTGCTCTTTGGCTCAACAGGCAAGGCGTTGCCGTAAGGATCGTCGACAAGAGCAGTGGTCCTGGCGAAGCTTCTCGCGCAATGGCTGTTCAAGCCCGCACGCTGGAGCTCTATCGCCAGCTCGACCTGGCCGAGCCAGTGATAGAGGCTGGCTATAAAACCCCTGCCATGAACATGTGGGCACTCGGTCGGCACAGGGCGCGTATCCCCTTGGGCGACGCAGGCAGAGAAGTTTCAGCGTATCCCTTCGTGTTGATCTATCCCCAGGACCGCCATGAGCGCCTGCTGGTGCAGCAGCTCCAGTCACTCGGGGTGGATGTGGAACGGCAGACCGAACTGCTGTCCTTCGAGGAGGGTGAAAGCCATGTCACGGCCCTGCTGAAACATGCTGATGGGCGAGAAGAGTCCGTCACTGCGGCTTTTCTGGCGGGGTGCGATGGCGCTCGTTCGGCAAGAGATCGGCAGCGGTTTCGATGGCGGCACCTACAAACAGCTTTTCTATGTTGCGGATGTCAGGGTAACGGGCGTCGAGCCGGCAGGCGAGGGGCATATCGCTTTTGATAAATCCGATTTTGTGCTGCTTTTGTGCTATGGCGAAAAGGACCAGTACCGCTTGATTGGCACCGTGCGTGATGAGCGAGCCGAGCATCCTGAACATCTGACGTTCGAGGACGTTGGTCATGATGCGATCAACGGCTTGAACCTCAGGATTACCGCCGTGAACTGGTTTTCCACCTACCGTGTTCACCATCGCGTCGCGGACCATTTCCGCCGTGGCCGGGCGTTTCTGCTCGGTGATGCTGCGCATGTGCATAGCCCGGCGGGAGGGCAGGGCATGAACACCGGCATTCTGGACGCGATCAACCTGGCATGGAAGTTGGCCGCGGTGTTGAAAGGGAAGGCGCCCGACACATTGCTCGACAGCTACCAGATCGAACGCCAGGCATTTGCCCGCACGCTGGTGGAGACAACTGACAAACTGTTCACCTTCGTTACCGCTCAAGGCGGATTTGCCGACTTTGTACGCACTCGCATCGCGCCGATGTTTGCGAGCGTTGCATACAAGAGCGAAAACGTCCGTGAGTACCTGTTCCGAGTGGTTTCGCAAACCACCCTCGATTACCGCGAAAGCCCGCTGAGCCAGGGCAAGGCTGGTGGCGTTCAGGGTGGTGATCGCCTGCCTTGGCTGCCTGTGGGCACCGAGGACAACTACGCTTCACTGGCAGCCATTCAGTGGCAGGTGCATGTTTACGGCGAAGCCAAGGCCGACTTGTCCCAATGGTGCGCAAGGCACGGTATTGCACTGCATGTTTTCGCTTGGGAGCATGCGTACGAGAAAGCCGGCGTTGCCAGAAATGCTGCTTACCTGTTGCGGCCTGACAACTATGTCGCGCTGGCTGCTCCTGAGGGGGAGGCGACCGCCTTGAGTCAGTATTTCGAGGAGCAGGGGATGATGCGATGAGCATCGCATGCCAGATTTGTGCAGGTTGTGGTCGACAGCGCATGAACTATCGATGCCGGGAAATTCTCGGGTACTGCCTAAGATGCGTTAACCACATGCAGCGGAACGATCGGTGATGGCGCTGAGCATTCTGCTGCACGGATTGAGCGTTCAACCGCTGCTTGCCAGATACGAAGCGTGGAAGGGGCGGCTCACTGCTTCGTTGTAGCTTGAAACCGACGCAGAGCGTTTGGTGGCCACTGCGGTTAAATCCAGAAAAAAAAGCCAGGGCGCCGTGCACCCTGGCCGAGCTCATTTCAAGTTAGCGATTTTCGCTGCCACGACCGCCGCCGTGGCTGTTCTGTCCGCCTTTACGTCCAGCCTCAGAGGCGCGTTCTCTGTCGTTGGCAAAATTGCCCCCAGAGCTTTGTCCGCCTTTGCGACCTGCCTCCGACGCCTTCTCACGGTCATTGGCAAAATTGCCTGGATTGTTCTGGGCGGTACCACCTTGGTGGCCACGATTGCTTTGGTTGTCAGCCATGATCTTTCACCTCATGTCGTCACACAGGAAAGTCTGTGTTCAACTCTGACGTCAGGCAGAGGGGCGTTTGCTCTACTGCATTTTGCTCGGCCCGACGGGTTGCGCGAAAGAACCCGTGCGGGCGCCTGTGGTGCAGCAGAGCTTTGCTCGCCAACCTTTGGGAAGGATCGGGCTTGCATCGACCTTGACGGCACGGTCGTTCAGCTCCTGCGTCGTGAATGGGTGATTGCAAAACCTACGATCATTCCAAGCGCCGCTGCGCCGATCAGTAGTGGCGTCTTGTCTTTTGACTTCCTCCAACCCCCGTCGATACTCCTCCTGCCTCTCGGCGGCTCAAAGAGGTTGCCAGATGATGTTTCGGCTTTGGGACTGCGGTTTATCCCCCGACGCGTCAGCCACCCCGATAACAGAGGCAGGCCTGGTACCAGGTAACTGGCCAGATGCGCCAGGCGGGCCGTGGCACCGACCGTGGTGTGAGCGCGTGGCGAGATTGCACAGGCCACCATGGCCTTCGCCACAAGTTCGGGATCATATACAGGGCCCGGAGGCGTCAGCGCATGGCCTGTGTAGTTGCCGCCGTCTCGGAAGCCCGGTGTGTCCATGACGGCCGGATAGATATCGCAAACATGGATATCAGGAAACTCCGTCAACTCCCCCCGCAGCGCCTCGGTCAGGCCACGCAAGCCGAACTTGCTCGCCGAGTATGCGGCTGCATAGGGTTGGGCCACCCAGCTGCCCAGTGACAGCGTATTGATCAGGATGCCGCTGCCCTGGGCTTTGAAGAGGGGGAGGGCTACGAACGCACCGCGCAGGTAACCCATCAGGTCGGTCTGAATGACCTGCTCGTGGGCCTCCAGCGGTGTTTCCTCGAAATTGCCGACCGCCCCAACGCCGGCGTTGTTGATCCAGATATCGATTCGCCCGTGGCCGAACTCTGCTGCCTGTGCGGCCAGGGCTTGCACCTGGTCGTTGTGGGTGACGTCGGTCGTGATTGCTATGGCATCGGTACCGCAGTCGGTGCATTCATCCAGTACCTCGAACAACGCCTCTTCATCGCGCGCAGCGAGCACCAGGCGAGCACCCTTGCAGGCAAATGCGTGCGCGGCGGCCCGGCCGATACCGCTGGAAGCGCCAGTGATCACCACGACTTTGCCGCGCAGTGGCCCTCTGCTTTGAAGGCCCCCGCGGGGCGCTTCCTGTTCTGTGCCAGATTTCTTGTGGTCGTCAAGTGGCGCGATCGTTTCGCTGGCCTCGATCCGAGAAAGCTCAAGAGCGGTGCCATCGACCAGGGTCAACCTCAGCCCTTCAATCGTGCCAGCCTCCCGGTTCGGAAACACGGGTTCACCGTCGGCATCCACGCTGTCGTAGATGAAGCGCGTGCCTTCGATCCACCCCACGGCGGTCAAAAGCTCAGGGCCGAGATAATACTTCCCGTCTTGAAAGAAGCCAGGGAACTGATGAGCCCGCTCCACGTTTTCCACGCGATAGCGTTCACCTGGTTTCATACCTGTCGCTTGATCGATCATTTTGCGCACCCCTGTAGTTGGACCTCGGAAATGCCAGCCTTTGCTGTGCTAGTCAGAAGCAGGCCCGGTGCGCTTGACGCCGCGCGGGCCAGCCACGCTCCGGATACCAAAGCGCTCGTTGGCACCTGCCCGGCAGGCGCATCTTTGCGTGTTGGATATGCAGGGGAAGCCAGGGCGGACGGCAAAGTTCAGACCAACAAGTCCGGTGGTACCAAACGGCGCTTCGCTGCATCCGTGTGTCACTGGATGATGTCCTGAACCGCCGTGCCCGGAGTTATATGCCGTCCTCAATGCCGTGGTGGGCGTCGGGCTCTTAACGAGTGGTTGTGCCGGTGAATGGCGCGGCAGCTGTCAACGAGACGGGTCCCTACTTCAAGATGTGCCTCGTATCAGGCGACCATCCTAGCCGTTCACGTCCACAATCAACCGGCCACGGATCTTCCCTTCCATCAGTTCAGAGGCGGCTGCAAGCGCGCCCTGAAGGCAAATTTCCTTGGTCATCACCGGTAGTGCGTCGATTTTCAGTTGATCGGACAGCCTTTCCCACGCCTCGACTCGTCGCTCGTATGGCTGAGTGACGCTATTGATGCCGAGCAGGCTTACCCCTCGCAGAATGAAAGGTGCAACGGTTGCCGGAAAGTCCATCCCCTGAGCCAGTCCGCATGCAGCCACCAGGCCTTCGGACATTGTACTCGCGCACGCATTGGCCAGCGTATGGCTGCCGACCGAGTCGATAACGGCTGCCCATCTTTCTTTTGCCAATGGACGCCCTGGGGCTGAAAGCTCGGCCCGATCGATGATGGCCGTTGCCCCGAGGCTTTCCAGGTAGGCGGCTTCGCTAGCTTTTCCGGTTGCGGCAGTGACGGTATACCCGGCACTGGCCAGAAGGCTGATGGCGAAACTACCGACGCCGCCCGTGGCGCCTGTGACCAACACCGGCCCGTCGGAGGGTTTCAATCCATGGCGCTCCAAGGCCATCAGGCATAGCATGGCGGTGTATCCAGCGGTGCCGATGGCCATGGTTTGGCGTTCGTCCAGGTGCCCAGGGTGAGGGATCAGCCAGTCGCCGTTCAATCTCGCCTTTTGTGCAAGCCCACCCCAATGGCTTTCACCCACCCCCCAACCGTTGAGCAGTACGCGGTCGCCTGGCTGGTATCGAGGATCGTCACTGGCTTCGACAGTGCCCGCGAGATCGATGCCCGGCACCATCGGAAACTGGCGAACAACCGGCCCTTTGCCGGTGATAGCCAGCGCATCCTTGTAGTTCAAGGTGCTGTAGGCCACCTTCACCGTCACGTTCCCGGTGGGCAGTTGGTCGTCCTCAAGCTCGGTGAGTCGGGCCGAGTACTTGTCTTCCAGCTTATCGATCAGAATGGCCTTGAACATTGCTTGTCCTCATTTAGACCGGTTGTCTTTAAATTACCCGAAAGGAATCACCGGGTGATCCCCGTCAGAAAGCCTTGGAAAAAAATGTCCAGGGGGTGGACATGCTGTGTCAGCCGTGCACGAAGAACGGCACCCTCCCAGCCAACCCAGAAGTAGGCCGCGAGGGCTTTGCAGTCATGCTCGCGAGACACCTCGCCCAGCTCGACCGCTTCCTCCAGGCAGGCAGACAAGCGCTGCTCCCAGTCCTGCAGGGTCAGTTCCAATTGATCACGGAAGCTGTCGGGTAGCACCAAGACCTCCTGGCCAAGGTTGCCCACCAGGCAGCCTCTTCGGAACTGGTACTTGGCCATCCCGACCTTCGCCTCTTCAACGAAGTTGGAAAGCCTCAGCAGCGGCGACACGCTCAGGTCGCTGAAGCAGCGATCGAGCTTTCGAGCGAAGTAGTCGGCATAGCGCTGCAGTACCGCTTGGCCGAATGCCTCTTTGCTGTCGAAGTAGTGATAGAACGAGCCTTTGGGCACCTGCACGCGTTTGAGCACAGTATCGATGCCGGTGGCAGCAAAGCCCTGCTCTGTGAGGATTTCCATGCCACAACGCAGCAAAAGCTCAAGCGTCTCGCCATGCTCACGTGCAACTTTGGGTGGTCGACCTCTTCGAGGGACAGGTTTGGCGCTATTCATGCGTTGTAATTTAGACTGTCCGTCTCTAATGTCAACCATAGACCGACACGATTCCCGATCAACCTAGCGTTGGATGCGTCATGAAAAAGCGTTTACCTCCCCTGAACTGGCTTCGAGCTTTTGAGGCTTCTGCTCGGCTCCTGAATTTCACCCATGCCGCCGAAGAACTCAATCTCACGCAGGCAGCGATCAGCCAGCAGGTCAAGGCTTTGGAATCGCAGTTAGGCCAGGCGCTTTTCAAGCGTCTCCCGCGCGGGCTTGAGCTTACGGAGGCGGGAAAATCCTACTTTCCTGTCGTGAGAGAGTCGGTTGAACGCCTCGCTGCATCGACGGATGAGATCTTTGGGCAAGGGCATCGAAGCGCGCTCAGCATCCGCAGTAGCCTGGTGTTCTTCACTCATTGGATCGCCCCCCGGTTACCCCGATTCAAAGCATTGCACCCGGATGTGAGCATCCGAGTCGCGAGTAACATCTGGGTAGATGAAACAGAATTCGATGCCGACCTCGAAATCAGGTATGGACAAGGGCGCTGGCCTGGCATGAAGGCCGAGCGCCTGACGTGGGACACGCTGGTGCCGGTGTGTTCACCGGCATTGATCACTGCGCAACGTCCGTTGCAGCGTCCACAGGACCTTGCAAAGCACCCGTTGCTGCACGTGCTGGGCTATGAAGAAGGTTGGGGTTATTGGCTCAAGAGGAGCAACGCAGAGAGCGTCGACTCTTCTCAGGGGATGCAGTTCGACACCCTTATTTCGGCATTGACGATGGCTGAACTGGGCCAGGGCGTTGCGTTGGCGCGGTCTTCATTGGTCAGGCATCTTCTGGACGAAGGCCGGCTCGTCGCCCCCCTTGGGCGCCATGTACCGACCAAGGAGGCGTTCTACCTGGTTTATTCAGCACACAGCATGGTCAATCCCGATGCGGCAGCGTTTGCCCAGTGGCTGTGCGAGGAGGCGCAGGCTTTCAAGGTCGAGCCCGGCGCGGACGAGGACGAGCACCCTTAGCGATAAGCAAAGTACCCGAGCAATAAAAAAAATGGCCTCTTAGGGCCATTTTTTATTGCTTTCGCGATGCCTTCGAATTTCTGAAAGTAGCAATCACATCGCAAGCCCTTGGATGGTGCAGTCGTCCAGGTGACCGGTTAGTACGAGGTCTCAATAACAACAATAACCGCGCCGACGAATCTCGTTGGCACGGGGCTACCTAGGGTTATCGTCATGGAACACTCCAACCAATTGCCTTTGCAAGGCGTCAATGTCATCGATTTCGGACAATACATCGCAGGCCCCGCAGTAGCGATGATCCTCGCTGATCTGGGAGCGACTGTCGTACATATCGACCCGCAGGGAGGGCCTCTCTGGGATAGCCCGGCAAATGCCACGCTTAATCGCAACAAACTGTGCATGCGGCTGGATCTGAAAACGCCAGAGGGGCTGCATCAGGCTCGCGAACTCATCTCCCGTGCCGATATCGTGATTGAAAATTTCCGGCCTGGTGTCATGCCCAGGCTGGGCCTCGATTTCGCAGAGCTGCGGCGTGCTCGTCCTGAGTTGATCACGTTGTCGATTCCAGGGTTTGCCAGTGATGACGAACTGCGTGCGCAATGGCGTGCTACCGAGGCGGTGATCGCTTCGGCCTCCGGTGTGTTCACCGACATGGGTCAAAACCGCGTACTGATGGGTATCAACCCTAGTTTCTCGCCGCTTCCCTTGGCGTCTGCGTACGGCACCATGCTTGCTGTATCTTCTGTAGTGCTTGCTCTGCAGGCGCGTGAAAAGAATGGCGTTGGCGATCAGATCGAAGTTCCCTTGGCATCAGCGGTGATGGAAGGTCTGTCGTACAACTCGATCAAGATCGATGGTTACCCGCTGCGCTACAAGACCCTGCGAGAGAAGGAGAGTGAGCGTCGTCGCGCCGAGAACCTGCCGATGAACTTGAGCTATCAGGATCTGCAGGAGTTCCTCGACCCGTTCTACCGTACCTATGAATGCGCGGATGGTCGTAAATTCTACGCCGTTTGCCCATCGCATCGTGAGCATGCCAAGCGCTGTCTGCAGGCTATGGGCATCTACGAGGAAATGGTTGCCGCCGGTTTGCCCAAGGTTGATGACCCCTACCTGCCCATTGACCAGTGGGAAGGTAATGCATCGTTGGGTGTCTACCCGCTGCCTGCTGATTGGGCCGCACGCATTTCCGCGCGGATGAAAGAAGTATTCCTGACCAAGACAGCGGCGGAGTGGGAAGTCATCTTCGGTGAGGGGCGTTTCCCTGGGGCTCCGCACAGGTCGACCCAGGAGTGGCTCCATGACGAGCATTCGAATACTGCCGGGCTGATCGTTGAGGTCAATGATCGCGAGTTTGGCGTCATGAAACAGCCTGGCCCAATTGCCTGGCTGGAGGGGTGCTCAGAGCCGATGCTGAAACCTCTTTCGCGTCGCGAGGTGAGCTATGAGCAAGCGTTGGCAACACTGTCCGAGCGTTCGGCTCCTGCCTTGCCGCCTGCCAAGCTCGACAAACCTGCCGGCTGGCTTGAAGGCGTCAAGATTCTAGACCTGACCAACGTCATCGCGGGGCCCCACTCGACGTCGTTCCTGGGCCGCTTCGGGGCAGACGTCATCAAGCTCGACCCTGTCGTTCCTAACTATGATCCCTGGAATACCGTGGTCTTCGGTATGTCTTCGGCACGGGGCAAGGAAAGTGTACTGGTTGACTTGAACTCTTGCGAAGGGCGAGAGGTGTTCAATCGTCTTGTGCGGGAGGTCGATGTCATCGTCATGAACGCGCCCGATCGCCAATTGGCACCGCTGGGCCTGGATGAGGCCAGCCTTCAGGCGGTGAATCCTGGAGTGATCTTCTGCCAGCTCGATTGTTTCGGTGGCCCCCGCCGTGGCCCTCGCACCGATTATCTGGGGTATGACGATCTCATCCAGGCCACGACCGGGATCATGCTGCGTTTTGGTGGTGGCATGGAAACCCCGGAAGAACATGCCCACGTCGGTACCATCGACGTGATGTGTGGGTTTGCTGCCGCGCTGGGCGTCGCAACGGCGCTTTATCGCAAACACCACTCCGGCGAAGTCTACCGGGCGCGCACCTCTCTGGCTTCACTGGGGAATCTGGTGCAGATCCCGTTCTGCTATGACTACGCAGGTCGAGCGCCATTCAATGAACCGTCCGGGCGCGACGTGGTTGGCTACAGCGATCTTTCGCGCTTCTACAAGACGGCGGATGGCTGGATCTACCTGGATGCGTCCGAGCCAGAACTGCACAAATTCGCCGACATCAAAGAGTTCAGCGGCTTGGCGTCCGCCAGTGATCGCGCTGCCTATCTGCAAGCGGTCATTGCCCGCACGAGCAGCGCTTTCCTTCAGGAGCGTCTGCAGGCGGCCAACATCGCTGCCGCGGTGCCGGACAACATCGATCACCTGCGCAGCCAGTACAGCCGTGCCGCTGATGGCCTGCCAGGTACCGAGAATGGCAGCTACTCCTTCAGCGTCTACAGCGACCATCCGAGCGGTCATCGGGTCACGCAGCTGGACCCCTACGCCATTCGCCCACGGGTAGCGCGTATTCGAGCGCTGCCACCCGCCGAGAAGTTTGGCACTTCGACTCGCAAGGTGTTGGGCCGCTACGGCTATACCGAGGCTCAGATTCAGTCACTCCTGGACGCCGGCGCAATCGGCGAATCCTGGAGTGAGGAATATCTGCCGAGCTGACTGCTGAAGGCAGGTCAAGGGGCAGGCCTTTGAAACGCCCCTTGCTTGCCGATTGACCGATCAAGCGAACACGAGCCCAAGGCTGCTCGCGGGCGCGTTCATGCCCAGGAAATGAGATAGAGCCATGACTTACAACAGCATCCTCCCACGTATCCTGCAAACCGGTGCCGGTGCCAGCCAGCAGATCCATCAGGTACTGGCCAGCCTCGGCTGCCATAAACCACTCATCATCACTGACCGAATGATGGTTGAGTTGGGTTATGCCGGTCGTATCAGCGCAGTTCTGGCAGAACACGCAATAGAGGTCGACGTATTCTCCGACACCGTCCCCGAGCCTACCGTCGCTTCGATCCAGGCCGGCGTCGCGACCGCCAGGGAAGGGGGCTATGACAGCATCATCGCACTGGGCGGCGGAAGCCCGATCGACAGCGCCAAAGCGATCGGCATCCTGGCCAGGTTCGGCGGAGTCATGCGCGACTACAAGTTCCCGCGCAATGTCACCGAGATGGGCTTGCCGATCATTGCCATTCCAACGACTGCCGGCACTGGCTCCGAAGTCACCCGTTTCACCATCATTACCGATGAGTCGACTGACGAAAAAATGCTGTGCGTCGGCGCAGGCTTCATGCCTGTTGCGGCACTGGTCGACTATGAGCTCACTCTCTCGTTGCCGCCCCGCGTGACGGCGGACACCGGTATCGACGCGCTGACGCATGCCATCGAGGCTTACGTCAGCAAAAAAGCGAATCTGTTCAGTGATGCCCAGGCACTGGCCGCCATGCGCCTTATCGGGCCAAACCTTCGCAAGGTCTACCACAACGGGGCCGACCGTGCCGCACGGGAGGCCGTGATGCTGGGATCGACCCTGGCGGGCCTGGCATTCTCGGCGGCCTCTGTTGCCCTGGTGCATGGCATGAGTCGCCCAATTGGCGCCGCATTCCATGTGCCTCATGGCCTGTCGAACGCCATGCTGCTCCCCGAAGTGACGGCATTTTCGATTCCCGCTGCCCGTGACCGGTATGCCGATTGCGCGCGTGCAATGGGCGTCGCCACTCAAAGCGACACGGACCAATCCGCCGTGGAAAAACTGCTGGAAGAGTTGGTGGCTATCAACGAAGAACTGAATGTGCCCACCCCCGCGCAATTCGGAATCGACCGCGAGAAATTCTTCGAGCTGATGCCAACCATGGCCGCCCAGGCGCTGGCTTCCGGCTCACCTGGCAACAACCCGCGTGTCCCGACCGAGGCAGAGATGGTCGAGCTTTACCGCAGCCTTTGGTAACCCGGCACCAACGCATTATCTGAATAACAAAAAGTGGAGTTTCACATGAATACTGTCGGTCATCTGATCAACGGCGAAGTCGTTGTCGAATCCAAGCGCACCCAGGATGTTTTCAATCCCGCCACCGGCCAGGTGGCACGCCAGGTCGCCTTGGCATCGAGCCAAACGCTAGAGCACGCCATCGCGACTGCTGAAGCTGCTTTCCCGGCCTGGCGTGATACGCCGCCCATCAAGCGGGCCCGCATCATGTTCCGTTTCAAAGAGCTGCTGGAGCAGAACGCAGATGCGATCTGCAAACTCATTGGTGAAGAACACGGGAAAATTTCCCATGATGCTGCAGGCGAACTGCAGCGTGGCATCGAGAACGTCGAGTACGCCTGCGGGATCGCCGAGCTACTCAAAGGCGAACACAGCAAGAATGTCGGCCCGAACATCGATGCCTGGAGCGAATTCCAGCCGTTGGGCGTGGTTGCAGGCATCACGCCATTCAACTTCCCTGTGATGGTACCGCTGTGGATGATCCCTGTGGCCATTGCAGCGGGGAACTGCTTCATTCTCAAGCCTTCCGAACGCGACCCAAGCTCCACGCTGTTCATTGCGCAACTGCTGCACGAAGCCGGTCTGCCCAAGGGCGTGCTGAACGTGGTGAACGGGGACAAGGAGGCGGTCGACATCCTGCTGCGCGACTCGCGCATTCAGGCGGTCAGCTTCGTGGGTTCGACGCCGGTTGCCGAGTACATCTACGCCACCGCCACCGCCCACGGCAAACGCTGCCAGGCACTCGGTGGGGCCAAGAACCACGCCATCGTCATGCCAGACGCCGATATCGACAATGCGGTCAACCAGCTGCTGGGGGCTGCATTCGGCTCGTCCGGTGAGCGCTGCATGGCGCTGTCGGTCGCCGTTGCGGTGGGTGACGCGGCAGCCGATGCCTTGATCGGCAAGATGAAAGAAGCCATGAAAAACCTGAAGGTGGGCGCGTACACCGACAGCAAGAACGACTTCGGCCCGGTGATCACCCGGCAGCACCAGCAAAAAGTGGTTGGCTACATCAACAGTGCTGAACAGCAGGGTGCAACCGTGGTTGTCGACGGGCGTGAGCCAGACGTTGCTGGCTACGAGGAAGGTTTCTTCGTCGGTGGCACGCTGATCGACCACGTTACCCCAGACATGCAGAGCTACAAGGAAGAGATCTTCGGGCCGGTTCTGCAGGTCGTACGTGTCAACAGCATGCAGGAAGCAATGGCGCTGATCGACAAACACGAGTACGGCAATGGTACGTGCATCTTCACCCGGGACGGCGAAGCAGCACGCTATTTCTCCGACAACATCAAGGTGGGCATGGTTGGCATCAACGTTCCTTTGCCAGTGCCCGTCGCCTACCACAGCTTCGGCGGCTGGAAGCGCTCGCTGTTCGGTGATTTGCATGCATACGGGCCGGATGGCGTGAGGTTCTACACCCGACGCAAGACAGTCACCCAGCGCTGGCCATCGTCAGGTGTCCGGGAGGGCGTTGAGTTCTCCATGCCGACGATGAAGTAAGGATTGGACAAGGTGAGTGCCTGACTGCCGCCAGGCACCCATCTTTTTGTGGCAATGAGTGCCGCTCGCAGTCGTGCCGAATACCGGTGGTGTCAGTTGCGGGTTGAGGTTTATTTGGTTGTGCCGCTGAAATAATAATTAAATACAATTAGAGGCGAATATGAATAATAAGCACAATATATGTTCGGGAAAGGCTAGCGGCCTTTCATCTCTCCAAGGGACTAGATCTGTTTGAGCAGGGGTTGTAATCGTGCTTGACATATTTGTATTCAACAGATGCCTGGTGTTGAATCGAACGTTCTGAGGAGATATGCCAAATGAGTAAGTTAAAAGATGGTGCCTCGTTGGATGGTCGTGTATTTTGGCCATCGATTGCAGTGATACTTGGCGTCACGATTCCGCTTATTGTATTTCCCGAGGCGGGGAATGCGGTAATAAATCAGATGTTTGCGTTTGCGACCGGGAAGTTTGGTTGGCTCTACCTGGTTTCCGGTTTGATGACTGTCGTGTTCCTGCTGTGGATGGCGTTCGGGCGTTACGGCAATATTCGCCTTGGACGAAAGAGTGACGTTCCGGAGTTTTCCTATTTCAGCTGGGTCGCCATGATTTTTTGCGGCGGTATCGGCATAGCCATCGTTAACTGGGCCTGGGTAGAGCCAATTTATTATTTTAATGCCCCTCCTTTGAATGTGGCTGCTCACAGTCGTGAGGCGGCAGAGTGGGCGTTGACCTATGGTCAGTTCCACTGGGGGCTGACCCCGTGGGCATTCTACTGCTTGCCGGCCTTGCCAATTGCCTACTCGATGTATGTTCGTCGACAGCCCGGTGTGAGATTGTCGGTGGCCGCGCGTGGTGTCTTGGGCGACAAGTCGAACGGTTGGATGGGTATTACGCTTGATACCGTGGTGGTTTTCGGTATTGTCGGCGGCGTGGGCACGTCCCTTGGTTTGGCTGTGCCTCTGGTCTCGACCTTGGCCAGTGGCATCTTTGGAATACAGCAGTCCTTTTTGTTTGACATGTGCGTTTTGGCACTCTGGACATTGATGTTCGGCATGAGTGTCTGGTTTGGGCTGAGCAAGGGGATAAAGATACTCAGTGATATCAATGTCTATTTGGCATTTGCGCTTCTTTTGTTCGCTGCGGTTGTTGGCCCCACCTTGTTGCTCATCAATGGTTGGGCCAACAGCCTGGGCCTGATGGTCAATAATTTCATCCACATGAGTCTGTGGACGGACCCAGTTGCCAAAGGTACGTTCCCTCAGGACTGGACAATTTTCTATTGGGCCTGGTGGATTGCCTATGCACCCATGATGGGGTTGTTTGTTGCTCGTATTTCTCGAGGTCGGACGATCAAGGAACTCATCTTGGCGGAGCTTGTGTGGGGGAGCCTGGGTTGCTGGGTGTTCTTCGCTGTCTGGGGCGGCTACTCGCTTAATCTGCAGCTGACAGGCGAGCTGGATGTCAGTGCTATTCTGTCAGCACAGGGTATTCCGGCGGCAGTACTCGCCATCTTGAAAACCATGCCGTTTTCAAGTCTCGTTATTGGCGCTTTCGTTCTTCTTTGCTTTGTATTCCTGGCAACGACGCTTGATTCGGCAGCTTATGTGCTTGCGTCGGTTACATCCAATGAGCTGAGCGGTTATGAAGAACCTCAGCGCTGGCTGCGGATTGTATGGGCGCTGTCACTGGCGGTCATTGGCATCGGGCTTCTCAAGGTCGGCGGGCTGAAAGCTGTTCAGACTTCTACCATTGTCGTCGCGCTGCCTTTGATACCTGTGCTCGGTGTGCTGACCTGGTCGTTGCTTCGCATGATTCGTGCAGACCTTAAACATGAACTAGGATCCAGGGAAATTGTTTTGGAAGATACGGTCGCGCTTGGCAATACGCCTGAGATTAATGCGCGCCCGGCTGGGGAGGTTGATTTCTGCGCGACGTATCCTGAGCCTAGGCGTTAAAGCCGCCATCCAAGGTACTACTTGCAAAAAAACCTAGGTTTTCCTAGGTTTTTTTGCTTTTTATTCGGCAGGGTATCGTCGAGCGTGTCTGTTGGATTGGCTGATATTCGATGATTGTTTTATGTCCTGTTATTGGCACGCGCCGTAGAGTCATAAGGAAAACGCACCCTCAGAGGTGTTTTTTATTGTTTGATACTCAGGGATTTATTGAATAGTGCTGCAGGTTTTGCTCGGCGGCTGGTGTGCCATTTGCGTCGCGAATCTCTCCGATATGTCGCGACTGATCAACTGTCTATCTGAGTCGTGCGTTATGTTTCGCGAACCTTCACTTTGCGTTGTTGGCCATTAGGCTTTCAGGGCTTTTGATAAGCCGGGTGCGAGAGTTGGTTTGGTTTTGGTAATGCCTCTGACTGGACAAGAATTAGACAGGAATTTTTCATGGCGCATGTCTTGCGAGATAGCCGGTGGGTATTGTTGGGTAGTGCAGTGATATTGTCATTGTCGCTAGGGATTCGGCACGGCTTCGGGCTTTTTCTGTCGCCAATGAGTGCTCAATTTGGATGGGGACGGGAGGTCTTTTCGTTTGCGATCGCAATACAAAACTTGGTGTGGGGGTTCGCACAGCCATTCGCTGGGGCTCTGGCCGATCGATATGGTGCGGGTAAAGTCGTTGGAGTAGGGGGCGTGTTCTACGTCTTGGGCTTGGTCTGCATGAGTTTCTCCGACTCGGCGTCGACTTTGATGATGAGTGCGGGCGTGCTCATCGGCATTGGCCTTTCCGGCACATCCTTCTCAGTGCTCCTGGGCGTGGTGGCACGGGCACTACCAGCTGAAAAACGAAGTACGGGAATGGGGCTTGCGAGCGCAGCGGGATCCTTTGGCCAGTTCGCGATGCTCCCCGGCTCTCTGGGGCTCATCCAAGGAATTGGCTGGGAGAAAGCACTTTTGGTTCTCGCCCTGTTGTCCTCGCTCATCATCCCCCTGGTCGCTATGTTGAAAGATGCCCCGACTGAGCGAAAGCCCGGTGACCAGAGTATCGTGCAAGCGCTTCGGGCGGCGAGTTCGCATCCTGACTTCTGGCTTCTTACATTTGGATTTTTCGTTTGTGGTTTTCAGGTCGTTTTCATTGGCGTCCATTTGCCTGCGTACCTGATGGACAAGGGGCTTACTGCCCAAACGGGCACCACGGTTCTTGCACTCATTGGGCTTTTCAATATTCTGGGAACCTACACAGCCGGCTGGCTCGGCGGGCGAATGTCCAAACCGAAGCTGCTAACGGCGCTCTACCTGATGCGAGCAGCGGTCATCGTCGCCTTTGTCGCTATCCCGGTGAGTAATGTCACGGCTTACCTGTTTGGAATGGCTATGGGCTTTCTTTGGCTTTCAACCGTTCCATTGACAAATGGGGTGGTGGCTTCGGTATTTGGTGTTCGCAATCTCTCGATGCTTGGCGGACTTGTCTACCTCTTCCATCAGGTTGGCGCCTTCTTGGGCGGTTGGGTCGGGGGGGCGGCTTACGATATGACGGGGAGCTATGATTTGGTCTGGAAGACCGCGGTTGTTCTAAGCCTGATTGCTGCTGCAGTCAACTGGGCCGTGAGAGAGGCGCCGATCAGTCAATTGAGCACGAGTGCCATTTGATTGATGTCAAAGAAATTATTATCGGTCCGAAGACAGCGAGCAGGACGGCAGCAACCCGTATTTCCGCTGGTTCCTCGGCTCTGGGCAGTAAACGCTGTGCTATCACTACCTGCATGGTTTTCGCCATAGGGGCCCGGGGAATTCATGATGAAGCGCCTTTGTTGCCTGCTGTTGATTCTTTTCACCCTGCAGCCCATGGCCGGGCACGGTATCGAGGTTGCAGGCAGTGCCACAGATGGCGTGCCCGGTGAACCGGCCGAGTTGACCATCGCCAATCGCAGCATCTTCATCTTCCACGCCACCCTGCTGGGGGAAACGCCGGCGGCGCGGGTGCAACGGGCCACAGCCGTGATCGACGAGGCCTTGCGCGGGACTGATGAGCTGAAGGTCAGCGTCGACCCCATCCTGAATAGCCACCTGGTGTTATTGGGAGGGCGGCGTGCCTTCATCATTGCGCCGCAGGACCTGGGCCTGGCCGGTGGCGATACTCGCGAAGCCGCCGAGCAGGCAGCCGCTATGCTGCGCCTGGTGGTCGACGAGACCGGTCAGGCCCGCAGCCTGCGCTTTCTGCTCAAGGCAGCAGGCTACTCGGTGCTGGCCACGTTGATCTACGTGGTGCTCATCAAGGGCACCAATCTGGCTCGGCGCAAGCTCCAAGGCCTGTTGCCGCAGCTGATGCGCGAGCGCGCCCGGCAGATACGGCTCGGGCAAATGCCGCTGTTGGACATGCAGCTGGTCTACACCGTGATCGAACGCCTGTTACGGCTGCTGCACTGGGGCGTAGTACTGTTGCTGAGCTACCAGTGGCTGAGCTTCGTGCTGTCGCAATTCCCCTACACCCGGCCTTGGGGGGAAAGCCTCAACGTCCACTTGATCGACCTGTTACGTTATCTGCTCGACGGCATTTTGCAGGCAATTCCCGGCATCGCCGTGGCTATCATCATTTTTTTCATCGCCCGCGGTATCAGTGGCTTCAGTCGGCGCCTGCTGGAGCGCATGGCCCGGCCGGGCACCCTCAAGTGGCTGACCGAGGAAACCCTGCAGCCAACCACACGCCTGACCTCACTTGCCATCTGGCTGTTCGCCCTGGTGATGGCGTACCCGTACCTGCCGGGTTCCGGCACCGACGCCTTCAAGGGGCTGTCGGTGCTGCTCGGGCTGATGATTTCTCTCGGCGCCTCCAGCATTGTCGGGCAGGCGGCAGCGGGCCTGATCCTGACCTATTCACGCACCTTGAAGGCTGGCGAGTATGTGCGGGTAGGTGACCACGAGGGCACGGTGACCGAAGTCGGCATGTTCAACACCACGATCCGCACTGGACTGGGCGAAGTGTTGACCTTGCCCAACTCGATGATCACCGGCTCGGTGACACGCAATTTTTCACGTGTTGTACAGGGGCAGGGCTACATCGTCGATACTGTGGTCACCATCGGTTACGACACGCCGTGGCGCCAAGTGGAGGCGATGCTGGTGGAGGCGGCCAAGCGTACCGACGGCATACTGGAAAAACCCAGGCCGCAGGTGTTTCAGACCGGGCTTTCGGATTTCTACCCCGAGTATCGCCTGGTGGCGCAGGCGGTGCCGAGTGAGCCACGCCCAAGGGCAGAACTGCTGAGCCTGTTGCACGGCAACATTCAGGATGTGTTCAACGAGTACGGGGTGCAGATCATGTCGCCGCATTACCTGGGCGACCCCGCGCAGGAAAAGTGGGTGCCGCACGAGCGCTGGTTCACGGCACCTGCGCGGAAACCTGAGGTTGGCCAGCAGGGGGAATAGCGTCATAACCGGCGATCACGGGGTCGCCATGCTGCCGACGGTGCTCCCGAACCCGCGTTGGCCAGGCCGCTGCCTTCCTGGCCGGCTTCGTTGCGGGCACGCCTCTTCAGGTTGCTGATACAACCTCATATCAAAAGCCCCAGCCACATTGCGCCGAGGATGACCAGTTGGCCGGGAACAAGGTATCTCCCGAAGCTGAAGCCGCCACTACCGAGGGACAGAATGCATTTGGTCAAGGTGTTGCCGGTCAATGCCAGTAAACCGGGTACTACCAGGCCATCTACACCGAGTCTACCGGCAACGACCAGTGAGGCGACCGACGCTGTCGCTACGTGAGCATCGGCCAATCCGCTGATGAAGGCCGCGATACTGACCCCGTTGTGGCCCAGATGGTGAAGTAGAAATGCACAGAACAAGGCGATTCCGGTCAGCGCGACGGTGATGATCAGGGCTGTGAAGAGATCGAAGGCACCATCGCCCTGATGCGCTGTTGACGTGCCTTGGTCGCTGCGCCAGGGCGCAAGCAACAAAGTGCCGTAAACCACCGTACCCACGGTACCGAGCCCGATCGAGGCCACGAAAGGCTTCAACAGGTGTCGGTCGACGATGCCTAGCACCAGGGCGAATTGCGCGATGCTGGCGAGGTTCGACAGTACGGCAGCGGCGGCCAAGGGCCTCACGGCTGTGACTTGCCGACGTGCCTCATGGGCAAGCAGCGCAATGGTTGCCGTGCCGGAGGCGAAACCTGAGGCGATCGCGCTCAGGGGCAAGCCGTAGCGTGGGCCCACCAGACGCAAGGCGATATGCCCCAGTGCACCGACGGTCATCAGCAGGACGACCAGCGTACAGATGGTGCGAGGGTTGAGTGCGCCATACGGCCCCATGAACCTGTCCGGTGTCAACGGTAGCACCACCAGCGCTACCGTCAGCAGCATCAAACCATCGCGCAGCTCTTCCTCGCTCAGCTGCTGGAGCACGAAATGGTGCAGCTCGCGGCGCAGTGCCAGCAGCACGGTCAGCACCACGCCGACCGCCGTGGCAAGTTCTGGCTCGTCAAGGCTCAGTGCGCCCAGCGTCAGCACCAGTAGCAGGGCGATTTCGCTGGTGACTTCAGGGTCTTTGTCGGCGTGTTTTCGGTAATGCATGCACAGCATCAGAACCAGGCCCAGGCTGGCGACCCCGACCAGCACCGGCCCGGCCAGCAACATGCTGACGTAGCCCAGCAGGGCGGTGATGGCGAAGGTCCTGAGGCCAGCAGCGGCATGATCTTCATTGCGGCCTTTCTTGCGCTCGCGCTCAAGCCCCACCAGCATGCCGATGCCCAGCGCGACGGCACCGTGGCTGACATTCACCGCGTCGAGCATGGCGCCTTCGGGGTGTCCTTGGGGCTGACCTCCGCGCTGCCTTGCTCGAGGGCTATCAAGGCTGGCAGATCGAGTATCTCGACAAGCCTGCCACGCATGCTGACGATGCCCAGCGCGCGCAAGCGGGCGACCGAGCGACACACGGTTTCCAGGCGCAGGCCCAGGTACGAAGCCATGTCTTCCCGGGACATGCGCAGCATGAAGCCGTGGGCAGAGTAACCGCGGCTGACGAAGCGCTGTGACAACCCAACCAGGAAGCTTGCCAGGCGCTGTTCGGCGGTGAGGTTGCACAGCATCAGCACCCGCTCATGCTCACGCACGATTTCTCGGCTCATCAAACGGTTCAGGCTTTGCTGCAGGACGGGAAAGTCACGCGCCAATGCCTGCAGCCGGCGATAGGGGACAGGGCACACCTCGCTGTCTTCCAGGGCAATGGCATCGCATACGTGATGTTCGGTGGCGATGGCGTCGAGCCCAAGTACATCGCCCGGCATCCAGAAATTGATCACCACTCCCTGGCCTTCGGCGCTGTTCAGGCTGGTCTTGAAGCTGCCACAGCGCACGGCATAAAGCGTCGTCAGCGGATCGTTGGCGTTGAACAGCGCGGCGCCTTTGCGAATACGCATGCGCGGGCCGATCAGTGCGCCCAGGCAACTGTTGTCATGCACGGGTAGACCGGTGGGCAGGCACAGCCCGCTGACACGGCACTCTGTGCACAGGGTCGTCAGCGGTTTCAGGTGAATCGGTGTTGCCGGGCTCGACGCTGCAGGTTGGTCGAGCAAGGTCACTTTCAGTAGGCCAGTCATTTTCAGGCCTCCTTCGCGCATCGGAGACCTGCCTGGGCTGCCATCCCTGCATTGGGTTTGCCAACGCTGCCCATACCTGGGCGTGGTGACCAGTCGGCGAGCATGTCCCGCGAGTGGGGCGCGTTGAGGCGCGCATTCAACCGGTCGACAAAGGCTTGCGCTTCGGCGGACGTATTGAAGCTCACCCGGCAGTCGTCCATGCGGACCCACCAGCGGTTCTGCTGAGGGCTATTTTCGACGTAGATGTTCATGGAAGCCTCCAAAAGCATGCATGAGCAAACCAACTGCAAATCCATGCGAAAACGAAGGCATCCCTGCCGGCAACAGGGGTGTTCAGGGCGTGATGGCCATTTTCATCGCACTATCGCGCCGGTTGGCGAACGTCCATAGGCGACATTCGATGGTTTTCATGAGCGCCATGGCACGCCTCCGGGGCATTCGATGATTGTTGTTGGTGTAGGGTCAGATTGCGCCGTTAAGGGCCAGGAGCTTTGACCAGCATCAAATTTTCGCCCAGCGGGCGTTGCCGTTTGTCCGCCCAGTGGTTCAGTTGATAAACATCAAATCCGCCAGGTGCGGGTGATGGATGATCCAGGAACACTTCCCAACCGCTGAGGTGCGCCATGGACAACCCGCAAAGACTCCTGCTGATCGCCTCGCCCCTGATGCGGCGCACCCCGGTCTACGACCGTGCGGCTGCGCTGGCCAAGGCCAAGGGCATGGCCCTGCATATCGTTGCTTTCGACTATCTCGAAGGCCTTGCCACGGCGGGCCTGGTCAACGACCAGGCACTGGCTGTGATGCGTGAAGGTTATGTACAGCAACACCGTGGATGGCTTGAAACCCAAGCGCTTTCGATGCGCCGTAACGGGGTCACGGTCACCACCGAAGTGGTATGGGTGCAGCATCCGCTGGACGAGATCCTCGTCCACCTGCGCGAGCAGCCGTTTGCCATGCTGATCAAGGCCTTCGAGCATGAACCCTGGTGGGCGCGGGCGATGTTCACCTCGCTCGACATTCAGTTGCTGCGGGAAACCCGCATCCCCCTGCACCTGGTGCATCAGGCCAGCCACGCGCTGCCGCGCAAGATTCTGGCTGCCGTGGACCTGTCCCGCCCCGAGGACCAGTTCGAGGGGTTCAACGACCAGATCATCAGTGAAGCGCTGAAACTGGCATTACAGTGCAACGCCCAGATCGAACTGCTATATGCCTACGACCTGGGGTCCATGTACCTGGACTCAGGCGGCAGCCGCGAGCATTCGTTTCTGTTCGACTCCAACCTCGCCCAGACGCTGCATGAGGCGCAAAGCGAGGCATTCCAGGCACTGGCCGAACGCAACGGTATCGCCGCCGAACACCGCCACCTGCGGCTGGGAGACCCGGCCAAGGTGCTGGCGCTGTTCATGGACAACAATGATATCGATGTGCTGGTCATGGGCAGTTACCACCATCGCGGCATTGGCTGGTTCATCGGTAGCACTGCGGAGCGGGTATTGCATCGGTTGTCCAGCAGCGTGCTGGTGATATCACCAGAGCATTCCCAAGGCTGAGGGACAAGGCCCGAAAGGGCCTTGCTTTCAGGCGTGAAGATCGAGTTCGTGAAGGATTTCGCTGACATCGCCACCCAGGTAGCGGGAGGTGAACCCCAGGGTCTTGGTCAGCCGGTGCATGGCGTAGTTGTTCGCCAGGTCCCTGGAGATCATGCAGTGGAAGCCATTGCGCTTCGCGGCCGCGATCAGGTGCTGCATCAGCAGCCGGCCCAGCCCCTTGCGTTGCCATTCTTCATTTACGGCTACCGCGCATTCGCACTGGAGGCTGCCGGGAACACTGGCATACCGGCTGACCCCGATCTGGCGCAACTGGCCATCTGCATGGACCAGGGCAACGTAGGCTTCGCACTGGTGATGATCCACTGGCATATGCTGCGCATCCAGGCTCGGCACACCGCCACAGAGGCCGGCAATGAAGCGGAAACGCCGGGCCTCGTAGGCGATCGTGCTGAGAAAGCGGCGGTCCCTCTCGCGGTCTTCCTCGCGCAGGGGGCGGATCAGTACGGCAGAGCCATCAGAAAGCTTTTCGATCCAATGCTCGCACGCGTCTGGCTTTTCAGTCTGCTGCCTGTTCATGTCGCCTCCCGGTCACCTGGTCGATGCTTGCCAGAGCTGTTGTACCGCGCTGGGCGGCGCCGGTTCTGACAATCGTCAAGTTCCGGCTCGGATGGTGGTTTTCTGATCTGCATCAAGCGCGAACAGGCCTGCTTTCGGACAATCGCCTACATCATCACGCCAGCCGCGCAAGCCCGGAGGTTCGCCATGGGTCAATATCGACAACTGCTGGTGCTGCTAACCGAGCTCGATCCGCATTCGGCCGCGCTGCGCCGGGCCCTGGCGCTGGCGCATGTCAGTGGTGCCAGTGTGCATGTACTGGGCTTGTTCGAACCGACGCAGGAGCACCTGCTGCGCGAAGAGCGATTGAACGAGGCCGATATCCAGCGTCAGTTCGACCACTACGGTTTGCGGCTGGCGGGGTTGGTCGAGCGTCACCGTGGCAGCGGCATCGCTTTGACGGTCGACACCTTGCAGGCAGATGACATCCGCAGCCAGGCCATCGACTACATCAGCGAACTGCACCCCGATATGGTCATCAAGGACAGCGAAGTGACGCCAACCATGGTGCGCCTGTTCAGCACGCCCCTGGATTGCGCGTTGATGCGGGGCTTGAAGGGCATCACGCACTTCGTACCGGAGGCGGCGGTGTCGCTGCCCCGGCGCGTGCTGGTCGCCGTGGACACCTCCTTCAGCGAAACCCCCGAGGACCAGGCGTCCTTCAACCGCAGGCTGATTCGTGCCGCGCAGGCGCTGGCACTGCAATGCGATGCACAGCTGCACCTGCTCTCGGCCTACAACCTGGCGGGCGTGTTCGCCTCGGACATGAACGTTACCCAGGCGTGGATCGATGAGATGCGCAATGCCTTGAAGGAGCCGTTCGACACCTTGGCGGACGCCGAGGGGGTCCCGGCCGATTGCCGCCACTTCCTGGAAGGTGGCCCGGTTCAGGTGATTCGCGAGCAAGTCGCTGTGCTGGATATCGACGCGGTGGTCATGGGCGTCGTGCAGCCAAAGGGCCTGGACAAACTGCTCGGCGACACCACTGAACGCATCGTCAGCCGCCCGCCGTGCAGCGTCCTTGCGGTTCACCCTCAAGCGGCCGAAACCTTGGAGCCCTAGCCATGCAACTGACATTCCTCGGTGGTACCGGGACCGTGACGGGCAGCAAGTTCCTGTTGACCCGCGACAGCAGCCGCGTGCTGATCGACTGCGGGCTGTTCCAAGGCTACAAGCAACTGCGCCTGCGCAACTGGGAACCGTTATCGGCGGCGCTGCGCGCGCTCGATGCCGTGGTGCTGACCCACGCCCACCTCGACCACAGCGGTTATCTTCCGGTGCTCGCCAAGGAAGGCTATACCGGGCCGATCTACGCAACACCGGCCACCTGTGCCTTGGCCGAAATCCTGTTGCTCGACAGTGCCCGGCTGCAAGAAGAGCAGGCAGAGCATGCCAACCGGCACGGCTACTCGAAGCATTCGCCGGCACGCCCGCTTTACACCGAACAGGATGCAAAGCGTGCCTTGGCATTGTTGCGCCCTGTGGAGTTGCATCACCCGACCATGATTGCGCCGGGGATGGAGCTGCTGTTGCGCACGGCTGGGCACATACTCGGCGCGGCGACGGTACAGATCAAGGTCGACGGCCAGACCTTGGTCTTCTCTGGCGACCTGGGCCGGCCACAAGACCCGATCATGCGCGCGCCGGAACTGATCAGGACGGCAGACGTGCTGCTGGTGGAGTCCACCTATGGCGATCGCCAGCATCCAAGCGAATCGACCGAGCAGTTTCTGGCCCAGGTCATCAACCAGACTCTCCTGCGCCACGGCATCACCTTGGTGCCCTCATTCGCGGTTGGCCGGGCCCAGTTGCTGATGTACTACCTGTACAAGCTCAAGCGCGATGGCCTGATACCCGACATTCCGGTCTACCTCAACAGCCCGATGGCCACAGACGCAACCACCCTTTACCAGCAGTTCCGGAGCGAGCATCGCCTGACGTTGGCGGAATGCGCCGAAATGTGCAGGGGCACGCATATCATCCGTACCGTCGATGAATCCCGGCATCTGGATCAGCTGCGTGAGCCCGCGGTCATTATCGCCGCCAGTGGCATGGCGACCGGTGGACGAGTCTTGCACCATCTCAAGGCACTGGCCCCCAACCCGCGCAACAGCATTCTGTTCTCTGGTTTCCAGGCCGGTGGTACGCGCGGTGCCGACATCGTCGCCGGTGCGCGCAGTGTCCGCCTGCACGGTGAAGACGTGCCTATCCGGGCCCAGGTGCATGCGATGGATAATCTCTCTGCGCACGCCGATGCCGACGAGATCATGGAGTGGTTGCGCGGTTTCGCCCGCCCGCCACGCCAGACCTATGTCATCCATGGTGAGCCGCACGCCGCCGACACGTTGCGGCGGCGGATCAGCATCGAGCTCGGTTGGCAGGTGTACGTACCCGAGTACCACGAAACGGTTGCTATTGACCCAGTGCGCTAGCCTGGGCCGGGAGGCTGTCATGGATACACAAGCAAGGGCGAAACTCCGGGCCTGGATGCATCGGCCACGGGGTAGCCTGGGGTTTATCGTGGCAATCTTCGCACTGCTCGTCGTGGTCGCTGCCTACCGGTCGTTGAACCCGAACTGGCGCCTGCCGATGCAACATCCACTTATGCTGCTGGCCTTGCTCGCCCTGTGCGTGGCGTTGGGGTGGGTGGTGCAGCGGGGCGTGAAACGCACGGTAGGCAAGACCATATTCAACGGCCAGGCCACGGGCTGGCAGGCTCGGCTTGCCTTCCTGCGCTCGGTCACCCAGGAGTCGAACGTGCTCTTGGGCATGTTGCTGTTCCTGGCGTTGCTCGCTGGCGGCACGGTTTGGCTGGCGGGGCGCTCGGTGGACCGAATCGTGGAGAATTGCACAGACAGCCTGCAGGCCCGGGTGAACACCCCTGAGGATGAAAAGCTCACGGCATTGGTCGGCAAGCCGGTGTGTACCTGCCTGGCGCAAACGTTTCTGGACCGTAATGGGGTGATACGCCTGGCCTTGTTCGAAACGCCGATGCGGGAAGTGAGCACATACAAGGCGTTGACGGCAGACGATGAACAGCGCTGCCTCGAGCAGTTCGACCTGCTGCCTGAAGAGGCCCGGGCGACGCTGCCTAGAATGGCGGTAGTGCTTGCCAGTAGCTGAAACGACAGGCGCCCGTCGCGGCGCGGGAGGTTTCCATGTCGCATGATCTTGCTCGTCGCACCCTGTACCCCGACCGTGCTGAAGCCGGTCGCTGCCTGGTGGCGTCGTTGAGCCGATATACCGGACGGGCTGATGTGATCGTGCTCGCCTTGCCACGAGGCGGTGTGCCGGTGGCTTACGAGGTCGCTACCGCCCTCAAGGTTCGCCTGGACCTGCTGGTAGTGCGCAAGCTTGGAGTACCATCGCACCCTGAATATGCCATGGGTGCGATCGCCGGGGGCGGGGTGAAGATTCTCAACGACGATGCACTGCGGGCTTACCCGGTCGATCGCACCTTGCTGGAAAGCGTGGTTGCCAGGGAAACCCAGGAACTGATACGTCGTGAGCGCGCCTATCGAGGTACCCGACCACCGCTTCAGCTCAAGGACCAGACCGTAATCCTGGTTGATGATGGCCTGGCAACCGGGGCCTCGATGATGGCGGCCATTCAGGCGACACGAGCGTTGTCCCCTTTGCGTATCGTGGTCGCGGTGCCAGTCGCGCCACCAGAAACGCTGGAGGCCATGTGGGGCGAAGTGGACGAGGTGGTCTGCCCGCTGGTGCCTGAGCGGATGGTTTCGGTCGGCTACTGGTACCAGGACTTTCCCCAGACGTCGGACGAAGAAGTCATCGCGCTGATGGACAAGGCCGGGCTCGCGGAGTCCTCCAGGGCGCGTGCCGGGGAGGCTGAAGATGACCATGCTCGCTAGGCGCGGCCCCCAAGCCTCTTCTCTTGAGGCTTGCAGGCCGGATATTCAGACACCGAACGGATAGGTTTCGTCTTCCGGTTCGAGGTGCTGTTGTTTCGGTAGTGGCAGGGCGTTGACCGGCTGGGTCTGTTCGATCCAGAGCATGGCATCGAATTGCTCGGCCAGCACTGCTTCGAAGTAATGGCTCAGCCGTTCGCTTTCCGGTCGGTAGATGACGCCGATCGCGCGCTCGAGCAGTGGCATGGACAAGATGCGACGCAACTCCTTGCGCTGTGGGTCTCGCCAGTCGGTCAAAGAAGCCGGTACGCCTGCCAGGCGGAACTGGTGCTCCCAGCTGTCCGACCGCGAAGGGCGGACGTCCCTGATCAGCATGTCGCCATCCCAGTCACTGGCGGCGGCCACTTGACCGCGGTCAGTGGTCATGCCGATCAGCACAGCCTCCTGGCCAAAGGCTTTACGGCACAGTTGGCCGATGTTGAACTGGCCTTTCCAACCCATTTCCGTGGCATCTGCGTTGCCGATGTGGGAATTGTGTGCCCAGACCACGGCTTTGGCGTGTGGCCCGCGATGTTCCAGCAGTGCGCGCAGGGTATCGAACATATGCCGGTCGCGCAGATTCCAGGAGGCGGTCGAGCCTCGATAGATCGCGCGGTAATATTGCTCCGCAGCGATGATCACCCGTGCGTTCTGGGTGGCATTGAAGAACGCTTCGTCATTGCGGATCAGGCCCGACAGCTGTTCGGCCAGCATCACATTCAGTTGTTCTACCACAGGCTGCTCGCACGGCATGACGCCACCGCGCTCGACGAAGTGGCCGTACAGGGCCGGGTCATCCTGCCAGGGCGTCAGGCAACCATAACGGTGGCGCGCTTCGCGGGCCAGGTGCGGATCTGCCCGGTCCAGAAAGGCCAGCACTTCATGAATGGAGTTGCGTAGGCTGTAGACGTCCAGGCCTCTGAACTCCACGCGGCGCTCGACGGCCAGCAGGCGATTGTGTCCATGCAGCCAGTGGGCGAATGCCTTGACCTCGCTGTTGCGCCACATCCAGGTTGGGAAACGGCTGAAAATATGGCGCTTCCATGCCGAATGGGCCAAGCCCCGCACGTACTGGTCGACGTGCCCGGCATCCGGCCAGTCGGCTTCGACGGCCACGATGTTGAAGCCGTGCTGTTCGATCAACCGGCGGGTAATTGCCGCGCGGGCGCGATAGAACTCGCTGGTGCCATGGCTTGCCTCGCCCAGCATCACCACACGGGCGTCGGCGTAGCGGTCGAACAGCGCAGCGAAAGCGGGGGAGTCCAGGTCAGGCAAGGGTTCGGCGAATTGATGCAGCAGGGGGGCGATCTCAGCGCTGTCGACCTGGTATTGCTTGCCGTAGAGCTTTTCCATCAGTTTCCGCGAATTACCGTTCATGGATACCCTCCTCGTGCGGATAGGGCCGGAGGTCGTGGGGCTTGCAGCGGGCGGGGCAGCACGGTGGCTGCCCCAGGCGCTGGCGCAGCGGCGCTTCAGGTCAGGTTGAGGCGATGGATGACCTGGGCCGGATCATCCGGATCGGTGCTGGTGGTGAATCCTGCCGCCTTGGCCAGGTCGCGCATCGCCAGGTTGGCGGCTGAGTCGATCGAGTACATCTGCCGCAGGCCCTTTGCCCGGGCATGATCGGTCAGGTGCTTGAGCAGCAGGCGGCCCAGGCCATGGTGCTGCCAGCTGTCGAGTACTGTCACGGCGCATTCGCATTCATCCTTGCCGGCAATGGCGGCATAACGCGATATGCCCACCTCCTGCAGCTCGCCGTCCACATGGGCGAGGGCGACATAAGCCGCTTGTCGGTCCTGGTCGACCGCCATCAACTGGTCGAGCATCGCCTCACCGGGCTCTTTGATCTGGCACAGGAAGCGAAAATGCCGCGACTGCGGTGACAGCCGTTCGATGAAGGCCCTCTCGCGCTCCCGGTCCTTGGCTTGCAGCGGCCTGATCAGTACATGGGTGCCATTGTCGAGGGCTTCGATCCAATGTTCGCCCGCAGGCTTGGGAAACGAGGGCGCGGTATGTTGACGGGAAGTATCAGCAGAAGCCATGGCAGTATCCTCGTGTGATTGAGATGGGGCGGTTGGGCGCTTGAATTTGCACTCCAGTTAATGCCATTGATGTTTTATTTCCAGCCATTGACTGTTTGAAAGCCATTTGTCTGCAGCTGGAAAGAATATGTTTTCCTCCGATTCCATGTGGTCGTAATATTTTTCGATATAGTCTTCGACAGTGTCAGCGATTACTTTCGTGTCTTTTGTCGTAGCCGCTAATGTCTTCAATTGCCCAGCAATGCGCGCAAATGCCTGGTGATCTCGCTCGATATCCAGGATCCGCGGGTGGATCGGCGCCTCCGTGGCCAGCAAGGCTCGCCGTATGCTTTCTTCATTCTCATGGTGGTGCCGCTCTGCATTGCTGTGCAAGGCCTCCAACATTTCGAACAAAAGCTTACAGTCATCAGTGGCATCGGGTTCATGCTTTAGCTTTTTCAGCAACTTCCTGATCTGGCTTATCTTATTGGCCATGTCATGATGATAGGCGTGAAGTTCGTTCAGTAAGGTATTCATGACACATCCTCTTCACGTTACCAGACAATGCAGATTTATAAGGCCCAGGGGCCTTCAGACAGGAACACGGGTTGAAGGCTATCTAAGTCGAGCATGAGGGCAGCGCACTGGCCTGACTTGATCTTGATCAAGCTTTAGTGGGGCACCACCATGACCCTTGGTCAGTTGCCTCAGAAACCTCGGGCGAAGCGGCTAGGGTTTATAGTGCCCGCAAGAAAAAGCGGAGACATCGTCATGTCAGGCCCTGAAGATATGGGTATAAAGCCCCAGGTAAAGTGCCTTGCGTGCTCTTTGAGCCGACTGTGCCTGCCCGCCAGCCTAAGCGTCGATGAAGTGGAAAAGCTGGAGCGTATCATTCGCCGTAACCGCCCTTTGAAGAAGGGCGAGTATCTGTTCAAGGCCGATGAGCCCATGGGGCATGTGTTTGCCCTGCGCTCAGGGGTCATCAAGAATTTTCTGATTGATTCCGAGGGCAACGAGCGGGTCACCGGCTTCGTTCTGCCGGGCGAAATCTTGGGGCTGGACGCTATCGGGGCAAGTCATTATCGGAGCTATGCGTTGGCGCTGGACGTTTCGCTGGTCTGCTCGATCCGGCTGGACCAGTTGGTTGATCTGTCGGGGCAGATACCCGGATTGCGCTATCAATTGTTGCACATGCTCAGCCTGGGTATTCAAGGCAAGGACGAACACCTGCGCTGCTGCCACGGGCGAGCCGAGCAGCGCCTTTCGCTTTTCCTGTTGGGCATGGCGGCGCGTTATCAAGAAAGAGGTTTGCGTGCAGACGTCCTTAATCTGCCCATGTCGCGAGGAGATATCGCAAACTACCTGGACCTTACCCTGGAAACTGTCTCTCGGCTGTTCAGCCGGTTCAATCAGGCTGGGCTCCTGCAATGCGTTGGCCGGGAAGTCCGACTCATCGATCAACAAGGCCTGCTCAAGCTCAGTCGGATGGAGGAGCCGAATTGAGGGCCTCGAGAATCCTGTCATAACGTTGCACAGGCCCATTCAGAGGAAATTGACAATTCCAGGATGGACGCGACACATGGTCTGCCCGCAACCAGATACGCTGTATCGGGACCCCTTTTTGCCAACAGATGCGCGCGGCATGCCTTGCCACCAAGGATGGCGCGCAGCAGTAGACAGTGTCCGGCTTGAAATTCTCCAGCTGTTCAGTCAGTTGACTCCAAACGCTTCTGCTGTTGCGCGGCACCGAGGTAAACGCTGAGATCCATGGCTTACATTCAGCGGGCAGGTGCTCCTGCTCAAAGCTTTCGTGCAACAGCCTCACCTCTACCCAAGGTAGCCAACAGCGAACCTCATCCAGTGTGCAAAGTAGCGCCAAAACCCCCTCACCGTGAGTGATAGCCAGCAGTCGCACACTCTGCAAGGGCACCGGCCATGCGCTGCCCAGAGGGCCTGAGTACTCGAGCAGATCTCCGATCTTCAATGCCAGGACGCTGCGGGTGGCGACCATGAACCGACCTGCTGCGCCAGGCATGCTGATGAAGTTGCAGGTCCAGCGCTGGGTTTGATTCGCCAGTTGGCAATACTGGCCTGGCATCGCCTCGCTGCGTTGCGGGTTGCACAGCATCAGGCGAAGGTACTGTATGCCGGGCCCCGGCAATGTTTCCAGCAAACGGACACACTCACTGTCATCCTGGTCCATATGCGCCTCGAACAGGTTTGGGCGGGCCACGTTCCATATAAGCTAAGCCCCTGCGATGGCAACACTTTGATCAGGATCAAACCGACAGAGGATGGTGGCCGCATCCTGATTGATAAAGGTCAAACGCGGGCTCGCCTGCCAGCGCAATATCGAGGCGTCTCCCAGGGAGGCATTACTCATTAGAGGAGGTCGCCATGTCCGAAACAGCGAAGAAAGTACCTGTCACTTCCGCAACCACCCAACCTGCCAAGGCTACGCCGCCAAGTACCGAGCCATCGGACCTGTGGCGCCCATTCCAGCAGTTGCGGCGTCAGATCGACAGCCTGTTCGACGATTTCGGTCGCCGGCCATTGCGCATGCCGTTCAGCCATACCCCGTTCGATGTCGAGCCATTCTGGCGCCGTGAACTGTTCACCCATGGCATGCCGGCGATGGATATCAGCGAACTGGCCGATGAGTTTCGCATCAGCGCCGAACTGCCTGGTGTGGATGACAAGGACATCGAGATCAAGCTGGTCAATGGCAACGTTGTGATCCGCGGCGAGAAGCAGGAAGAGGTTGACGAAAAACGCAAGGAGTACCACTTGTCAGAGCGGCACTACGGCAGCTTCGAGCGGGTTTTCCAGCTACCCCGTGAAGTAGATGCGGAAAAGATTAATGCACAGTTCGCCAAGGGCGTGCTGCTGGTGCATCTGCCCAAGCGTGCAGAAGCGATTCACCCTGAGAAAGTGATTCCTATCAAAAGCAGCAAGTGATTGACCTGACCGATTTCAGGAGCAGGGACGCTCCGTCTTCGCATTCCAAAAAGGTGAAACATCATGTCCATCGGCAAATACTGCAACCGGGATGTGGTCACTGCGCTCCCCAGCATTTCGATCTTCGCCGCAGCGCGGATGATGAGTCGGTACCACGTCGGTGACCTGGTGCTGGCCGAGCCTGTCGATCGAGACCGTTACCGGCCTATCGGCCTGATCACCGACCGTGACCTTGCGCTGAGGATCATCGCCTGCAACCCTCCTGACCAGGAAGACCTCCAGGCCATCGATGTCCTGCCACGCCCATTGATTACCGCAAACCAGAATGAAGACCTGTTCGATGTGATTCTGAACATGCGACGGGCCAACATCAGGCGGATCCCGGTGGTCGATGACTTTGGCCTGTTGGTTGGCATTGTCACTGCAGACGACCTGGTGGGGCTGTTGGCCGACCACCTGCACGAGCTGACCTTGCTGATCCGTCAGCAGAGCCGACGGGAAGAAGATATCCGCGCCGGGGATATCTGAACGCGTACACATACGCGTGCGCGCCATCGACAGAGAGGGCGATCATGAACGATTATCCAGGTACCGAGGAACTCGAATGGCTGGATGCCTACTGGCGGGCCGCGAACTACCTTACCGTTGGCCAGATCTATCTCCAAGGCAACCCCTTGCTGGCCACCCCGCTGAAGTTGGCCGACATCAAGCCTCGGTTGCTGGGGCACTGGGGCACATCGCCGGGGCTGAACCTGATCTACACCCATCTGAACCGGCTGATCCGCCATTACGATCTCAACATGCTCTTCGTCACCGGCCCTGGCCATGGCGGCCCGGCCATGGTTGCCCAGGCGTATCTGGATGGTACCTATACCGAGCTGAACCCTGCGATAGAACGCAATGCGCAGGGGATGGCACGGTTGTTTCGTCAGTTTTCATGGCCGTATGGCATTGGCAGCCATGTCGGCCCGCATGTCCCGGGTTCTCTGCACGAGGGTGGCGAGCTTGGCTATGCCCTGGTCCATGCCTATGGCGCTGCCCTGGATAACCCGCAGTTGATCGTGGCCTGCGTCATAGGCGACGGCGAAGCGGAAACCGGCGCGCTGGCCGCAAGTTGGCATTGCAACAAGTTCCTCAATGCCGCGCGCGACGGTGCGGTACTGCCGATCCTGCATCTGAACGGCTACAAGATCGCCAACCCGACGGTGCTGGCGCGGATCAGCGAGGACGAGCTGACCAGCCTGATGTATGGCTATGGCTATGACCCCTATTTTGTCGAGGGCGACGAACCGATGGAGGTTCATCGGGCGTTGGCCAGGACGCTTGATGTGATCTACGAGAAAATCTGCCAGATCCAGCGCCTTGCCCGGCACACCGAATCGGGCGTAGCCATCGACCGGCCGTTGTGGCCAATGCTGGTATTGCGCACCCCCAAAGGTTGGACGGGGCCGAAATTCGTCGATGGGCAGCGGGTAGAAGGGACCTGGCGCTCCCACCAACTGCCCCTGGGTGATCTTCGCAAGCCGCTGCACTTGCAGCAATTGCAGCAATGGCTGGAAAGCTACCGCCCTCATGAGCTGTTCGATGCCCAGGGCGCGTTGTTGCCGGAACTGGCCGCACTGGTCCCGACCGGACGGCGGCGCATGAGCGCAAACCCTCATGCCAATGGCGGGCTGCTGTTGCGGGCGCTCGACCTTCCGCGCTTCAGCGATTACAGCGTGAAGATGGACGCACCTGGACAGGTGCGTGCAGAGGCGACCCGGGTTCTTGGCAGTTACTTGCGCGATGTCATGAAGAATAGCCTGGTGTCCCGCGATTTCCGCCTGTTCGGGCCTGACGAGACGGCGTCCAACCGGCTGGACGCCGTGTTCGAGGCGACCAGCAAGGTCTGGTTGGATCCCCACGGCGTCGAAGATAACCACCTCGGGCCAGACGGCAGGGTAATGGAGATACTCAGCGAACATATATGCGAAGGTTGGCTGGAAGGTTACCTGTTGACCGGTCGGCACGGCCTGTTTTCCTGCTATGAAGCATTCATTCATATCGTCGATTCGATGATCAACCAGCATGCCAAATGGCTCAAGACCGCCGCCGAAGTGCCTTGGCGCAAGCCGATCGCCTCGCTGAACATCCTCCTGACTTCGCATGTCTGGCGCCAGGACCACAACGGCTTCTCGCACCAAGACCCAGGTTTCCTCGACCTTATGGCGAACAAGAAGGCCGACCTTGCGCGCATCTACCTGCCACCGGACGCCAACTGCCTGTTGTCCGTGGCTGACCATTGCTTGCGCAGCCGTGACTACATCAATGTGATCGTTGTCGGAAAACAGCTGGAATGGCAGTGGCTGGATGGGCAGGCGGCGAATCTGCATTGCCAGGCCGGCATCGGGCGTTGGGCATGGGCCAGCCATGATGATGACCTGCCGGAGGTGGTCCTCGCCTGCGCAGGCGATGTGCCGACGCTGGAAGTGCTGGCGGCCGTGACCCTGCTCCGTGATTACGTTGGCGATCTGCGGGTGAGGGTGGTGAACGTGGTTGACCTGATGGCACTGCAATCACCGCAACAGCATCCGCACGGGTTGCCCGACAGTGACTTCAACGCGCTGTTTACCGAAGAGCAGCCGGTGATCTTCGCCTTCCATGGTTATCCTGCCCTGATTCACCGCCTGATCTACAAGCGTGCCAATCCGCAGCGCTTCCATGTGCATGGTTTCCGTGAAGAAGGGGCCACCACCACGCCGTTCGACATGGCAGTCATCTACAACCTCGACCGCTACCAGCTGGTTCTCGATGTGTTCGAACGCGTGCCTCGCCTGCGAGCGCAGGTGGAGCAGGCGCGAACCCGCTACTGGTCGACCATGGAAAGGCACAAGCTGTACCTCATCGAGCATGGCGAAGACATGCCTGAGGTTGCGCAATGGCACTGGACGCCACACCCAGACGCCTGAACAGGCGCTATTTGGCTTTCCAGTATTTCTGCATTTCGAGGAACAGGAACGACGCGGTCCAGGTGATCAGCACCAGGCCTGTCAACGCTTGCAGGCCGGTGAGGTACTTCAGATGGCCGTTAGGCGCGATGTCGCCAAAGCCTATCGTGGTGTAGGTGGTGAAGGAAAAGTACACGCAATCCAGGAAGCTGCCGTCGAAGTTGCCACTGAGCGTGCCCCAGCCTTCGGCGTGAATCATCAGGTAATACACCAGGGCGAAACACCAGACCTCCAGCGCATGAGCCAGCAGCGCGCCGAATACGCCTGCGACGATCCGGAATCGGCTCCACAGTTTCAGCCGCGGTAGCCAGTCGTTCAGGCGCAGCAGGCATTCGTAGTGGATGATCACCACCAGGATCACCACCAGCATGTTGATCAATGTGACGGTGAGCATGGTCGGTACTCGGACTGGATTGGAGTGTCATTTGGCCGCATCGACCAGATTATAGGTGGCAGGGTCCTTGGCCACCGGCAGCAGCGCCGGGAATTCTTCCGGGGTGATGGTTTCCCTGGCCAACAACAGGCGTGCCCCAGTGTCCAGGTCGGCGCGTCGTTGCTCGAGCAAGGTCCGGGCACGGGCGTAAGCGTCTTCCAGCAGGCCTCGAATACCCAAGTCGATTTCGCGCGCGGTCTGCTCTGAGTAGTCCTTGCGCTCCTGGCGCAACAACGATTCGCCCAGGTAACTGGCCTGTTGGCGCTCCAGCACTGCCTGGCCCAGTTCCGTGCTCATGCCGAATCGGGTGATCAGCTGGCGGGCGATGTCGGTAGCGCGTCCCAGGTCGTCGGCAGCCCCGGTGGACACCTGGCCGAATACCAGGCTTTCGGCGGCTCGCCCGGCCATCAGCACGACGATCCGGTCGCGGAGCATCTGCGCGCTGATCAGGTAGCGGTCATCGGTCGGCCGTTGCAGGGTGAACCCCAGCGAGCCAGCGGCCCTGGGGATGATCGACACCTTGTGCACCGGGTCCATCGCCGGCAGGCTGCTTGCGGCCAGAGCGTGGCCCATCTCATGGTACGCCACGACCTGGCGTTCATCGTCGCGCAGTACGTTGCCCTTGCGCTCCACGCCTGCCACCAGGCGCTCGACGGCAGCGGTGAAGTCCTGCAGCTCGACCCATTGGCTGGCACGTCGGGTGGCGACGATGGCGGCCTCGTTCACCAGGTTGGCCAGGTCGGCGCCGGTCAGGCCGGGGGTGATGTCGGCGATGCGTTCGCAGTCCAGGTCGTTCTTGTAGACGATCTTGTGCAGGTGCACCTTGAGGATCGCCAGGCGACCCTTGCGGTCAGGCCGGTCGATCAGGATCTGCCGGTCGAACCGTCCGGCTCGCAGCAGCGCGGGGTCCAGTATCTCAGGGCGGTTGGTCGCCGCCAGCAGCACGACGCCTTCGCGCGGGTCGAAGCCATCCAGTTCGGCCAGCAGTTGATTGAGCGTCTGTTCCTTCTCGTCATTGCCGCCCAGGCTGCCGAGGCCACGCATCTTGCCCAGGGCGTCCAGTTCGTCGATGAAAATGATGCAGGGCGCGGCGCGTCGGGCCTGGTCGAACAGGTCGCGCACCCGCGCCGCGCCCACGCCGACGAACATCTCGACGAACTCGGACCCGGAGATCGAGAAAAAGGGTACCGCCGCTTCGCCGGCGATCGCCTTGGCCACCAGGGTCTTGCCGGTGCCCGGGGGGCCGACCAGCAATGTGCCCTTGGGCACATGCGCCCCCAGACGGGCATAGAACGCCTGGTTCTTGAGGAAGGACACCACTTCGGTGAGTTCGCCCTTGACGTCGTCTATGCCCGCCACATCGGCGAAGGTGACCTTGATGTCACGCTCGACGTAGACCCGGGCGCGCGACTTCCCCACACCCATCAGACCGCCCAGGCCTTGTTTATCGGTTACCCCACGAAACAGGAAGAACCACAGCGCCAGCATCATTATCAGCGGCATGAGCCAACCCACCATGGCAGCCAGGTTGCTGTCCTCGGCTACTCCGGTGAAGGTCACGCCCGTGCGGCCCAGTTGCTCGCTCAGTTGCGGGTCGATCCGCACCGTGGAGAACATCGAGCGGCCGGCGATGGGTTCCTGCAGCTTGCCCAGGATACGGTCGTGTTCGACCCGAAGGTCGCTGACCTTTTGCTGCTCCAGCAATTGCAGGAACTGGCTATAGGAGATGGTCTGCACGGCCGCACGGTCGAATAGGCCGAACTGAATGGCGGCCAGCACGGAAAGCCCGATCGCCAGCAAGTACAGCTTCCAGGGCTGATCTTTGTTCATGACCATATCTCGTGGTGGGCAGCCGGGTCAGGCGATCAACAAGTAGTCTTCGACCTTGCTCACGCCCGGCACCGCCCAGGCGGCGCGCTCGACCAACTCCCGTTCGCGAAGCAAATGCACCTTGCCTTCCAGCCTGACCACACCACCGTTGACGGTGACGCGAATGCCTTCGGCCTGAATCTCGGCGCTGCGCTTGAGTGCCTGTTCGATGTGATGGCGAATATCGCTGGCATCGGCCCGCGCCTTCAAAGTGATGCGGTTCTGCACGCTGATCACGCCCGACAGACGCCACACCGCCTGTTCGATCACTTCCTTCTGGTATTGCCAGTCCAGTTCGCCTTCCAAGGTCACCGTGCCTTTGTGAACGGTGACCTTGATGCCCTCGACATTGGCATCCGAGCTCCAGGCGATGATCTTCAGGGCACGGCTGGCAATGGTATCGTCGGCGGTGCCTTCGAGTTTGTTCAGCCGGACTTCGATTTCCTCGGCCAGCCCACGCACGCCTTTCATGGCTTTTACGGTGCGCTCGGCACTGATCTTCTGGGCATAACTGCTGACATGGCCTGACAGTGTGACCACACCGTCCTGCACGGTCACACCGATGCTGGCGGCATTGATGTCAGGTTGAAACGCCAACTCTTCGAGCACCAGGTCGCGCAAATCAAGGTCGTTCATGATGGTCTCCGCTATCCATTGGAAAGGTGGGCTGAGATGTTCTCAGCCCATGTTTTTACCCCCCAGCGGTATTACGTGATTGACAAAGGTCAAAACCGGCGCGCTATCGCACGCTGGGCGAGATTGATAAATGTCAGGCTGCGCTGAGTGGCGATGCCGATACTGAGGGTGTCTTGGGCATGCGCGAGGGCACCAACATGCAACGCTATCTGCTTGCCGGATTGTCCAGTCTGCTGCTGGCATCGGCTTCGGGCTGTACCCCTTGGCACGCTGAAGAATACGACGCGCGCCTGGAGTCGGCCGAGAACAACGCGGCTACCGCCCGTTTGCGGGCCGACCAGGTGTGCTACCGCATCGACCTGGTCGAGCAGACCGCCAACGAGGCACTGCGCAGAGCGACCCAGGCCCAGGAACAGGTCCAACAGTTGCTGCAGCAGGCCAAGCGCAAGTGACCGCCGTGTCACGTCGATGGCTGGACCCAAGCCTGTTGCTGGTCTGCGTCCTGGCCTTGCTGCTCGGAGGGCTGGCCTATGCGGCGCAACAGCCGACCTGGGCTGGGCTGATCTGGGCCGCCGGCAGCGCGATCATGGCAGCGGTGCTGGCGGTGGAAATGGCCCGGCGCCTGGCCAGGCGTGAGGCGGGCATTGACCTGATCGCGCTGATGTCGATTGGCGCGGCCCTGGCCCTTGAGCAGATGCTGGTAGGCGCCGTGGTTGCGCTGATGCTTGCCTCGGGCCGTACATTGGAAACTCTCAGCTTGCGTCACGCCGAGCGCGAGTTGCGGGCACTGATCGACCGGGCCCCTCAGCGGGCCTGGATTCAAGAGCAGGATGGTTTGCGTGAGGTACCGGTGGACGAAGTCCGCGCTGGGCAGAGTGTACTGGTGCGCCTGGGTGAGATCGTGCCGGTGGATGGGTGGTTGCAATCCGAGCAGGCGACCCTGGACGAAGCTGCGCTGACTGGCGAATCGTTACCGGTTACCCGCCATGCCGGTGAGCCGGTGGCCAGTGGGGTGACCAACTCCGGTGCGCCGCTGCTGTTGCTGGCCACGCATACCGCGGCGCAAAGCACTTACGCTGGCATCGTGAAGCTGGCCGAAGCGGCACGTCAGTCACGGGCACCTTTCATGCGCCTGGCCGACCGCTATGCGCTGGCGCTGATCCCGCTGACATTGCTCATCGCTGCGCTGGCGTGGTGGGCCAGTGGCGATGTGCAGCGAGTGCTTGCCGTGCTGGTGGTCGCCACGCCTTGCCCGCTGATACTGGCGGTGCCAATTGCCATCATCTCAGGTATTTCGAGGGCTGCACGGCGCAACATACTCGTGCGTGACGGCGAGGTGCTTGAAGCCCTGGCCGGCATCCGCCAGGTGTTCCTCGACAAGACCGGTACCTTGACCAGTGGTCATGCCCAGTTGCAGTCGATCGAACTGAAGGGGCAAGGCGCGCCGTTGCAGATGCTGCAGTTGGCCGCTTCGTTGGCCCAGTCATCGACCCATCCGATTGCCCAGGCCATCGTTCATGCTGCCCGCCTGCGCAACCTGACGCTGACCGCGCCCGAGCAGGTGCAGGAAAGCCCCGGCCAGGGGCTTGCCGGGATCGTTCAAGGCAAGGCTGTACGCTTGGGCGCCCTGGCCTATGTGCAGAACGAGAAGGACGATGGCCAGTGGGCACAGGCACGTTTGCAGCAACTGGACTACCTGGCCAACAGCGGCAGTTTCGTGGCGGTTGACGGTGAGTTGAAAGCGGTACTGCGGCTGGCCGATGACTTGCGCCGGGAAACCCCCCAGACACTGCGCCGCCTGCGGGCGCGCGGGATCGAAAAGGTCGTCATGCTCACCGGTGACCGCCCGGAAACGGCGGAAATGGTTGCGCTGGCGGCGGGTATCGATGAGCTTCGCTCGGGGCTCTCGCCAGTCGACAAGATTCGCCTGGTGCAGGACGGCTGCCGCATGGCGCCCTCGCTGATGGTCGGCGATGGCATCAACGATGCGCCAGCATTGGCGGCGGCCGATGTCGGGGTTGCCATGGGCGCTTCTGGCGTCACGGCCTCTGCCCAGGCGGCCGGTGTGGTGTTGCTGGTCGATCGTCTCGATCGATTGGTCGATGCCTTGGATATCGCCCGGTACGCCGTGTACATCGCCCGTCAGGGGGTATGGGTGGGCATGAGCCTGTCGTTGCTGGCCATGCTGGTTGCCGCCGCCGGCTACCTGCCCGCGCTGCTGGGGGCGGTGTTGCAGGAAGGTATCGACCTGTTGATCATCGTCAACGCCTTGCGTGCGCTGGGCCCCTTGACGGCCGGGCGACGCAACGGGCTTGCCGTCGAGGACCTGGATCGATTGCAGGATGAGCATCGGCAACTCGACGGGTTGCTGACGGAGCTGAGCCAGATGGCCTGCGATTTCGCCAAACGCCCCATCGAGCAGGCGCGGGACGACCTGGGCAAACTGGTCACCGGCCTGCATGACCTTCTGGAACGCCACGAGCGCGATGACGAGCGTCGTTTGTATCCGCTGCTGAGCCGCTTCATGCAGGGCGAAGATCCGCTCTCGGCGATGAGCCATACCCACCGGGAAATCTTCCGCCTCATCCATCTTCTCTCCTGCATGAGCCAGGATTTCAACCGGGCGGCAGCGAGCCCGAGCCCTGATGACATCCAGCACCAGCTGATACGCCTGGACACCTTGGCCAAGTTGCATTTCGACCAGGAAGAAGCCCTGTACCGGTACCTGGATCAACGCTGAGCGCGGCGTTCAGCGCCCTGTAGGATTGATAAAAATCAAGCACCCAACACGGTGCAGCGGGATGCTGGCAGCAGTTGTTCTCTGCCCTGGCCTGAACGGGAGGCAATACCATGCCCCACAGCAAAATCCTGTTTCGCTCCGCAGCGCGGGAGAAAATCCTCAGTGGTGCCACCCAGCTCGCCGATGCCGTGCGCGTTACGCTAGGGCCCAAATCGAAATCGGTACTGATGCAAAGCAGTTGGGGTAAACCGACTGTCTGCAACGATGGCGTGACCATCGCCAAACGCGTCTTTCTGCAGGACCCGGAGGAAAACCTCGGCGCACAGATGCTGCGCCAGGCGGCCGAGCGCACTGGTGAAGCGGTGGGTGATGGCACCAGTACCGCAACTGTGCTCGCTCACGCGATCCTGGCCGACGGCGTGCGCAACGTGGTGGCCGGAGCCAGTGCCATCGATCTCAAGCGAGGCCTGGACAAGGGCTTGGCGCTGGTCATCAAATCGTTGCTGGCGCAGTCACGACAGGTCTGCACTGCCAAGGAAAAAGCACAAGTGGCGACGTTGTCAGCGCACAACGATCCGTTGATTGGCCAGTTGGTCGCCGATGCCCTGGAAAAGGTTGGCGTGGAAGGTGTGGTCAGCATCGAGGAATCCAAGACCACCGAAACCAAGGTCGAGATCATGGATGGCATGCGCTTCGACCGAGGCTATGTGTCGCCTTACTTCGTCACCGACACCGAGAAGATGCAGGTCGAACTGACCGATGCCTGTGTCTTGCTATGCGATCACAAGATCGGCGCACTAAACGATCTGCTACCCCTGCTGGAACAGGTGGCGAAAAGCGGTCAGCCGCTGGTGGTTATTGCCGAGGACATCGACGGCGAGGCCCTGACCACGCTGGTAGTCAACCAGATCCGCGGCGTACTGCGCGCGGTGGCGGTGAAGGCTCCTGGGTATGGCGACCGGCGCAAGGAAATACTTCAGGACATCGCGGTGCTCACGGGGGCTACCCTGGTGTCGGCAGAGCTTGGCGTCACGCTCGATCAGTTGCAGCTGTCCCAGCTTGGCCAAGTGCACCGTGCGGTGGTGTTGAAGGACAGCACCGCGTTGATTGGAGGCAGTGGCACGCAGCAAGCGGTGGCTACCCGCGTTGCGCATATCCGCGCCCAGATCGAGGCCAGCACCAGCGATTATGATCGGGAAAAACTGCACGAACGCCTGGCCAGGCTTGCCGGCGGTGTGGCAGTGATACGTGTCGGGGCACCCTCCGAGGCGGAGATGAAAGCGCGCAAGGACGCATTGGACGATGCCCTGGCCGCCACCCGTGCAGCCATCGCCGAAGGCATCGTGCCTGGCGCCGGCCTGGCTTTGCTGAAGACTGTGTCGGTGTTGCTCGCTGAAGAGGCGAACAGCGAAGGCGATATGCGTACGGGCCTGCAGATACTGCGCCGTGCGCTGGAGGCCCCGGCGCGGATGATTGCCGATAATTCCGCGGTGGACGCGGGTGTGGTGGTGGCACGCATGCTTGCCGAAACGGGCAGTATCGGGTTCGACGCGGCGGCCAACACCTATGTCGACCTGTACGAGGCCGGCATCATCGACCCCACCAAAGTGGTGCGCATCGCCCTCGAGAATGCTGTTTCCGTCGCCAGCATCCTGCTGCTGACCGAGGCAACCATGACCGATATCCCGGAAAAACCAGCACCTTTGATGCAACCCCCAATCCCTGAGTGATCAGGCGAACCGATCATTGGAGGCTACCATGAGCCACTATCAACGCCTGTTGCTGATCCTGCGTCCGGCATTGTGCCAGTCCTGTGCCTTGGAGCAGGCTGCCGCCCTGGCCAGGTCAAGTTCGGCAAGCCTGCACATAGTGGGTTTGCTGGAGTCGCTGGACAAGCTCAGGTTCCTGGAGACAGGTGACCCTCGGAGCGAGCGGCAGGCTTACCTGCAATCCCAGCAAGACCAGCTCGAGGCCCAGGCCAAGGTGCTACGAGCCTCGGGTGTGCAAGTGACGACGGAAGTCGCCTGGAGCAGCGATCTGCAGGCGGATATTCTCGAACATGCCCTGGAGATGCAGCCGGATGTACTGCTCAAGCAGGTCGAGCACGAGCCGGTGCTCAAGCGGGCCTTCTTTACCCCGTTGGACTGGCAGTTGCTGCGCCATTGCCCGATCCCGGTCTACCTGTTGGGCGCCGCCAGACCGGCCTTGCCTCGCCAGATCGTCGCGGCGGTGGACGTGGCCGATCAATCGCCCGAGGGCCAGGCGCGCAATAACAGCATCGTCCAGCAGGCCAATGCGCTGGCCTTGCAGACCGGCGCGCAACTGGACCTGCTGTTCGCCTGTGACCTGACCATGGCCTACATGGGCGACATGGGATATGGCGCCTGGGCCATTGGCGACGTCGGCGAGTCCTTGCGCCATGCCCTGGAGGACGATTTCAAGGCGCTGGCCGACCGCTACGGTGCGCCGGCCGAACGCAGGCACTTCCTGCTGGGCCGCCCGGTCGCGGTGCTGAGTGAATATGTCGAGACCCACCCGGTGGACGTGATCGTCATGGGCAGGCCGCTTGCCCGTGGGCTGGACCGACTGTTCGGCAGCACCACGGAGCATGTGTTGTACCAGATACCCTCCAATATCCTGGCGGTGTAGGGCGATGTCTGGGGTTCATGCGCCCCAGCCCCGGCGGTTGGCAAGCAACTCGGCGACCAGGGCGCTGGTATCGACGATATCCAGCCGCTGCAGGCATCGCACGGGCAGGCGAAAGGGCGCGATGCTGTCGGCCACCAGTACCCGTTCGAATACCCCGCTGTCGAATAGCTCGCCACCAGTGGTGAACAGGCCATGGGTGGCAGCGGCCAGCATGCGGCTGGCTCCGGCCTGCCGGCAGGCCTGGGCTGCGCGCAGCAGCGTCTGCCCCGTGCTGATCAGGTCGTCGAACACGATGACAGTGCTACCTGCCACGTCACCCACCAGGTGTTCGCCGCTCAGGCCCGCCTGCTGGCGGTGCTTTTCCATCATGGCCACAGATACCGGGCGCCCGAGCAGGTCCGCCAGAACCTGGCGAAACTGCTCGGCGCGTTTGATGCCGCCAATATCCGGCGACACGACCGTGACTGTCTGCTCACCGAGCAGCGGGGCCAGGTGTTGGGCGAACAGCTCGGTGCATTGCAGGTTCCAGCTCGGGATTCGGTAGGCGTTGTCGAAGGCGCTGGGGTTGTGTACGTCCAGCGCCACCACGCGGTCGACACCGATGCTTTCCATCAGGCAAGCCACATGGCGGGTGATGGTCGCATCCTGAAACTCCACCTTGCGGTCCTTGCGGCCATAACACAGGTAAGGCGTGACTGCTGTCACCTGGCTGGCACCGGCGTCCTTGAGCGCACCACAGAAGAACAGCAACCGGCACAGCTTGTCGTGTGCGCTGTGGTGCGCGTCGCCATAGAGCGAGTGAAAGACGATGACCGATCGACCGTCGACCGATTCGCCAGGCCAGCATTTGTGTTCTCCGTCCTCGTAGTCACGCTCTTCATGTGCTGACAGTGTCCATCCCAGGCGTTGCGCCACGGCATTCCCATAGGCCTGGCTGCCTCGCAGGGCGAACAGTAACGGCGGTGTGTCATTCATGCCCTGCGCTCCATTGGTCGTACATAGCAACATAAGCTGAGTTGGACTGTGGGGTTTGACGTTTATCAAGTCGAGCATAGCCAGCAGGCGGACACTGGGCAGGTCAGAGCATGCCAAGGCCTGCGCACCTATACCCTGCACGGAGAGTACGCCAATGGACAAATACCAGAAAAGCCACAAGGACAAACTGTTCAAGCCACACCCGTTCGACCCCTATGCCACGCCGCTTCGTTCTGGCGGCAGCGCGCGTTGTCCGCAATGTGGCGTTGTCTACCACGGAGGGGAGTGGCACGCCTATGGGGCGATGGGGCCTGGGCCGGTGGATTCGATTGTCTGCCCCGCATGCCGACGTATCGAGGACCGTGCCGCTGCCGGACAAGTGCGGGTGTCGGGCCGTTTTCTGGCAGCGCACGAAGAGGAGATTCGCAAACTCATGCATAACGTGGAGCAACAGGAAAGGCAAAGGCATGTTCTTGAGCGCTTGATAGCCATCGAGTACCAGCAGGATCAACTGGTAGCAACCACCACTGGTACCCACCTGGCCAACCGCATCGGTCATGAGCTGGAGGCCGCCTACGATGGAACTTGCAGCTACCGTTACAGCGACAGCGATGTGTACTTGAGTATCGACTGGCATCGCGACTGAGGTCAGTTCGCCTGGTTTCACTCCAGGGAGAAGGTGAAACCAGGCAGGTGATCGTTCAACCGTGGATCGCCAGAATGCTGGAGTGAACCTTGTACAGGGTTTGCTCTGTAGTACTGCCAACGACCTTGCTCACCCCCTCGTGGTAGAGCGTACCCATCACTACCACATCGAAGCCATGCTTGTTCGCGTAGTCGCTGACCACGTTACGGGCAGCGCCTCGCACCAGGTGCAGATGATCTGGCTTGATGCCGTAGCGGCCGCCGAACGTCGCCATGCGCTCGCGCGCGCGACCAGATATTTCCTCTACCAGCTTGTCAGTCCAGGCCACGGGTGCGGCGGCATAGGCAACGAAGCTGGTGCTGGGTTCATAGGCCTGCAGCAGGTGCAGTTGCGCCTTGCATCGCTGTGCCAGTGCCTGTGCCCGTTGCAGGATGTGGTCGTTGAGCCTGTCGATCACCGGGTCGTGCTCGACAAGATCCACGGCGACAAGGATGCGCGCTGGCAGCTTGGTTTCAGCCTGGGCCACCAGGTGCATAGGGATCGGGCAACGGCGCAGCAGTTGCCAGTCCAAGGGGGTCAACAGGGCACGGCTCAAGGCGGTTTCGTGCCTGATGTCCTTGATCACCATCTCCACCCGGTGCAGTTGGGCCAGCCGGATTAAGTCCTTGAGCGGGTCTTCATCGTCCAGTGTCTCGGCGTAGGCGGTAATGCCCAGTTCGCCCAGCGCTTTCACCTGGTCGGCGAGCCAAGCCTTGCGGTGCTCGGCGTCCTGCTTGCGGGCATTACTGCGCAGCACCTGGTCCAGGGTGGCCAGGCGTGAGGGCAGTTGACTGAGCACCACCAGGTGCAAGGTGGCGCCTGTCGTACTGGCCAGCGCCTGAGCACGCGTCAGGGCAGGCGAGGGGTGCAGGTCTGGATGGCAGATCAGTAGCAGTCGCGAGTAAGCGTTCATGATGGCCTCCACGGCGATGGCAGCCTCGATGAAGGCCCACCGGTACAGGCCAAGGGTGACGCACTGGGGCTTGATGGCCTTGATATTTATCAAGATTGGCTGAGCGGCAGCTTCGATAATGACAGCGGTGCGGCACCCCATATTCGCGCCAGGAGGTGACTGATGAGCCCGTACCGCCGGATTCTTCTGGTCATGACCAAGGTCCAGGCCCATGCCGCGATGCATCGGGCCATGGCATTGGCTCGAGCGTCAGGTGCCTTGTTGCACGTACTGGGCATCCACACCACCACTGAGCCTGGCCTGCCCGAGCCAGGGCAGCAAGCTTCACAACCTTCAGCCGCGTTCGCGCACTTCAGTGCCGGGCTCAAGGCATTGCTCGACGAGCAGGCGCCCGCAGGGTTGCACACCACCTTCGAAGCGCTGGAAAGCTCCATGGCGCGTGACCTCGTACCGGCGTGTATTGCACGCTTTGCGCCTGACTTGGTGATCAAGGGGCTACCCGCCAGTCGGGTACCTGGCCTGAACGACAAATCTTCGGTTGACCATGTGTTGCTGCATACCAGTAAGGTGCCATTGCTGCTCGTGCCTGCCGAGGCCAGCGCCATGCCCGCGAACATACTGGTGGCCGTGGATGTGGCCAAGGCAGACCTAGCGCAGCAAGCGCTGAACCATGCGCTGGTGGAGGCAGGCCGGCAACTGGCGAGCCCATGCAACGGCCAGGTCCATCTGCTGTCGGTCTACGATCTGCCGTTGGCCATGCTGGCCAATCCCGACCTGGCAGCGCCATGGGCGGAGCAAGTGCGCGAGTCACTCCAGCTACCATTCGATGAACTGGCCGATATCCATGGCATTCCCTATGCGCAGCGCTACTTTATCGAAGGTGCGCCGCTGCGCGTCATTCAGTCTCTCGTCCCCACGCTGAAGGTCGATGTGGTGGTGGTCGGCGTGGTGCAGCCCAGACGTTGGGCCAAGCTGATCGGCGATACTACCGAACGGCTCGTCAATGACGCCCCGTGCAGCGTTCTGGCAGTCAGGCCCCCGTCAGCCGATTGATTCAGGCGGTATCGCCGGCTCGGCCGTGGCGAATCACTTCCACGCTGAAATCCGCTTCGAAAGGCGGCACATGACATTCGACGATGTCCTGCTCGGCGACTTGCAGGTGTATGCCCACGATGTGTGCATGCACGGGTTGGCGGCAGGCGTGACGGTCAACGAGCACCGCGCTGAGTACCCGTCGCGCCCCAAGCTCAGCCAGGTAAGCGCAGGTGCGCAGCAGGGAGTGCCCTTCGTACAGCACGTCATCGACCACCAGCAAGGTGGTTTCGGCCAGATTTAGGTTGGCCAGCTCAGGGTTCTCGGTGAGCTGCGTATGGGCATGCAGGAGGCTGAGGTCGTCGGCGTAGCGCTTGACCTTTATCGGGTAGAGCGGCAGTGGCGCGGCACTTCCGGTCAGTTGCTGCAAGTGCAGTTGCAGGCGCCGCGCCAAAGGCTCACCTCGGCGTTGAATTCCCACCAGTACCAGGGGCTGTGCAGGCATCAGCGCCAGGGCCTGATACGCCATTGTACGCAGCACGCTATCGAGATCTTGTTCGTCATACAGGCGAACGCATGAGGGAGCGGGGCGGTTCATGATTCTTGTCCGTAGCCGGCCAATGGTCATTGGCAAATTACGCTGCCACCGCCAATTGGACTTGATAAAAGCCAAGCACAGGTCAGTTCCATGACGATGCTTGCGGTCGATGTCGAGGGCATTGGGGCTGGCACCGCTCGATGCGCAGCGGTCTTGCAGGTCAATTACTTCAACTGTTGACCTAAGATAACTTCTGCCGCCTTTGGGATCGCCGCGCCACGGACGCAGTGGTAGCGTTTTTATACAGTCGTGTCGATCACGGTGGGTTGTCATGTATCAGAATCTGGCTGTCCTGGCTGCCTTGCTGGTGCTTTACGCCAACCTGGCCGGCGCGCTCGAATCCAGACCCGTCAACGGGCCCCTGTTGTTCCTGCTGGCGGGCCTGGTGGCCGGCCCGGCCGGGCTCGGGTTACTGAACCTTTCCCTGGACCGCCATGATCTTCGGCTACTGGCCGAGCTTACCCTGGCGATCGTGTTGTTCAGCGATGCTGCCCATGCTGACCTGGCTCAGTTACGCCGCAACCGGAGCCTGCCGCTGCGCCTGCTGGCGATCGGCTTGCCGCTGACCCTGGTCGCCGGTTGGCTAGCTGCGTGGCTGATGTTTCCACGCATGCCCTGGCTGGAAATGGCCCTGTTGTCGACCATCCTGGCCCCCACCGATGCCGCCCTTGGCAAGGCAGTGGTGACCAACCCCCTCGTGCCAGCCAGCGTGCGTGAAAGCCTGAATGTCGAAAGCGGGTTGAACGATGGCATTTGCGTGCCGGTGCTGCTCTTGTTGCTGGCATTGTTGATGGAGAGCCGCTCGACGATGCCCTTCGCCCTGGGGGGATACTTCTTGTTTGAGGAGTTGGGTATCGGCGCACTGACGGGGGCTGTGCTGGCGCTGATGGTGGGAGGGTTGTTGCGTCTTTCCCAACGCCGCTGCCTGCAGGTGGAATCATGGCAACAACTGGTAATGCCCGCCCTGGCGTTGCTGAGTTTCGCCAGTGCCCAGGCAATGGGCGGAAGCGGTTTCATCGCGGCATTCTGCGCAGGATTGCTTACGGGGTACCTGTTCAATCGGGAAACGCAACTGCTGCTCAAGACCGGCGAATCCTGCGGTGAAGCGCTTTCGCTGCTGACCTGGGTGGTGTTCGGTGCCTACGTTGCGCCCAAGGCCTCGCAAATCCTGTCGCCCTCGGTATGGTTCTACGCGCTGCTGAGCCTGTCGCTGGTGCGTATGGTGCCTGTCTGGGTCAGCCTTGCCGGGAGCGAACTGACTGCCGATAGCCGTCTGTTCATTGGCTGGTTCGGGCCGCGTGGTCTAGCGTCTATCGTTTTCGCTGTGCTGGTACTCGATGCACGGTTGCAAGAGGGCAGCACGATCATCGCCACGACTATCGCTTGCGTCGTGCTCAGCGTGGTATTGCACGGCATAAGCGCTGCACCTGGGGCCCGTCGGTTGGGACGCAGCGTTGGAAAGTGACGATCGGTTCTTCGACAGGCTTTCGCGGAGGTTGCCGCCATGCGTGAAAAAGCAAAGAAAATGGGCCTGGTCGGACTGACGACACTGGTCACGGTAAACATGATGGGGTCCGGCATCATCATGCTGCCGGCGAGCATGGCGCAGATCGGCGCTGTCTCGCTGTTGTCCTGGGTGATCACGGCCATAGGCTCGATGGCTATCGCCTACTGTTTCGCGCAATGCGGCATCTACTGCACGCAATCGGGTGGCATGTCTGCCTACAGTGAACAAGCCCATGGCAAGTCTGCTTTCTTTCTGTGCTCCTACCTTTACTTTCTGTCACTGATGATTGGCAACGTGGCCATCGCCATTTCCGCCGTGGGCTACCTCACGCCTTTCATTCCCTGGCTTGGCAGTGGCGGCGGGCCGCTACTGGCAGGAGCGGTGACGTTGATCTGGTTTACCACCTTGTCCAACCTGGGTGGCGCCGAGGTTACCGGTCGTATTGGCGCGGTCAGCGTATGGGGTGTCATCGTCCCGGTTGCCGGCTTGAGCTTGATCGGCTGGTACTGGTTCAGCCTCGCAACCTTCCAGGACGCCTGGAACCCAGGTCAAATGCCGGTGGCTCAGGCCATAACCAACAGCATTCCACTGACCTTGTGGGCGTTTCTGGGTATGGAATCAGCTGCGCAGAACTCCGACGCGGTGGAAAATCCGAAGCGCAATGTGCCTCTGGCATGCTTGCTCGGCACCTTGGGCGCGGCCGTGATCTATATCCTCTCGACCAGTGTCATCCAGGGCATCGTGCCGAATCCGGAGCTTGCCAACGCCAGCGCGCCCTTCGCCATGGTCTATGCACAGATGTTCAATGACTCCGTCGGCAACGTGATCATGGCATTGGCGGTGATTGCTTGCGTCGGTTCGTTGCTTGGCTGGCAGTTCACCTTGGCTGAAACCGCCAGGGTCACCGCCGGGCAGGGCCTTTTCCCAACGCTGTTTACACGCACCACGGCCCGTGGCGTGCCACTGGCGGGCATGCTGACCTGCGCGGTGCTGCAGAGCCTCATTGCCCTGTCGACGCTCTCGCCCAATGCCAGCGCCCAGTTCAGCAAACTGGTGAACCTGGCTGCCGTGACCAATATCATCCCCTACATCACCTCGCTGACCGGGCTGTTGGTGATCATGTACAAGGCCCAGGTACAGGCAGCCATTTTTCGCCGTAACAGCGCAATCATGGTGGTCGCGGTTTGCTATTGCTTCTACGCACTGTACGCCTCGGGCCTGGAAGCCGTATTCGGTGCGGCACTGATCATGGCGCTGGGTTACCTGCTGTTCGGCTTCATTGCCAAACGTTTCGTCAAGGCGCTGGACATGATCGGAGGTGCGCCATGAAGCGCGGATCGAAAGTGACCGGTTGGTGTCTTTTCAGTTTGCTGTCGTGCGCGTCAGCGGACAGCACCGTCGCCGCTGCCGACACGTTGGGCCGGTTACGCCAGGAGCAGGTGCTGAACCTCGGATTCATGGAGGGGTTCGCACCCTTCTCATCAGGCAGCGATCAGGCTCCGGAGGGGTATTCCATCGACCTTTGCCAAGCAGTCGTCGCACGTATTCGGGAATTGCCAGGGCTCGCTGGCTTGCAGGTGCGCTGGCACTCACTGGCAGAGCCAGAGGCTGTTCGGGCCGTGGGCAACGGGCAGGTCGACCTGCTGTGTACACCGATGGTGGAAACCAAAACCAGACGAGGCACGTTGGATTTTTCCATTCCGGTGTTTACCTCCGGCCTCGCGGCTTTGGTCAGGCGCGATGCACCTGCCAGCTTGCTCAGCCCCCTCAGCGGTAGCACGGACAATACCGGCCCGCGCTGGCGCGCGACGATCAATGCAGGGCTGAGCAAGCACAGTTTCGCCGTATTGCGTGGCACCTTGAGCAGCCGCTGGGCCCATGAGCGGATCCGCCAGCTTGGCTTGCAATCCACTCTCGAGGAAGTGTCGACGTACGAGGAGGGGGTGCAGCGGGTGGCCGACCGCAAGGTCGACGCGTTCCTCGGAGACAGGGTTGTCCTGCTGGCCCACCAGGCCCGGCAAGCCGAACGCGACCAGCTGTGGGTTCCGGATCACCTGTTCGTCATGAGCCGGGTGGCGTTGTCGATGCCAAGGGGAGATGCAGATTTTCGCTTGTTGGTGGATACCGCCTTGAGCCAGGCCCTTTCGGGGCCGCAAGGTGAGGCGCTGTTCGTTCGCTACCTAGGTCCACAGTCCGCACAGGACCGCTTGCTGCAAAGCCTGTATCCGCTGCCGGACTAGTTGGCGGGGATGGTGATGACTGGTGTTTCCGGCGCGACGCCGGTTTCGGCAAGGGACAAGAGCACAAGGATGAACAGAAACTCGGACTTGGACCTCAGGTCGCGATCGTCTATCCAGAACCAGTGATCGCGATAGCGCACGGCCGCATAGGCATTGTCTGGCTTGTGCTCGCTTGAGAAGATACGCACCAGTGGCGCGTCCCACTCGCTGGAAACCACAGGAAGGGCGGGCGCGGGGTTTGCCCGCCCTTCTTGCACATGGATGGGGGGGGCGTCGATGGTGGCGGCAATTTCCGAGAAAATCTCCGACATCGAGCGCGTCAGCAAGGCCACTTCGGAATCGTTCCGCTGCACCGAGCCGAAAGTGAGGTGCAGTACCTCCGCATCGGGTCGAAGGTGCAGCGACTGGCGCACCAACCGGCGATCATTTTCGACGATCTCCGACCTGGTGTCGGCAATCAGCAGCAACTCACTGTCAGCCCCGGCACGTTGACTGATCCGCATACCCAGCTTTTCCGAACGCTGAATCCGCCGAAGTGCATCCAGCACCGCATAGAACTCAGGGTCTGCTGAACGTAGCCGAGACGGGGAGGTAGACCTGTTGTACAAGCCGTTTGCGGCACGCGTGGTCAGGTGCAGCACGCGATCGACCGGATAGCCCGCCTGAATCAGCGAGAATATCGCCGCTGGCGAAAGCGGCGTGAGCAGATAGCGGGAAAAGCGTTCACCGGATAGCGGTGTGTAGCTGATGGTAGGGCGATCCGTATAAAGGCCCGAAGCGCCCAATGTCTGGCTGTTACCCTCGGCTGGTGAACCGCTGAACCAACTTGCGGAAAGGTTTACCTGGCTTTGGATGGCCGTGGAACTGATCACCGAAGACACCTCCAGATACACAGGGGCATCGGCGTAGCGCAACTTGACGATGTTCAACAGGGTCTGTTCCTTCCAGGTCGTGGCTATGACGGTCGCGTAATCGCTTCTATCGCGCTCGATAGTAGAGGGGCCGAGCGTGGAACAGGCGGTCAACATCAGTGTGGCCGCGACGAGAGCGGTTCTGTTGAAACGGAAGGAGCTTGAATGCGCAGTGGAAACACGATTTTCATTCATCTTCTTGAATCCAGATAAATGCAGTTGGGTCACTCCCGGGCATAAGCCATGGCAGTGCTCAATCGTCTTCCTCGCGAAACGCTTTTATCCTGCCTTTTTTCTCGGCGTTGACCAGCGCCGCGTAGTCCCTGGCATTCTGCTCGGCATAAGCCAGGGCAAACTTGCCAAGGGCCTGATCGAAGGCGTCCGACTTGCCGAGATATCCGCTGATCAGTGCTGCGTCCCCTGACTTGGCATGCGCCCGCGCCAATGTCATGCCGCACACCTGCGCATACATGTTCATCTGCTCGAAAGACGCACCTTCCACCGGCAATGACATCTTCATATCGCGCAGTTGTCTGACGAAAAACTGCCGGCCCTTGCTGCTTTCGGTCCAGCCCAGAAAAATGTCGCTGGCGGACTGCGAAAGGCGCTGGCCGGTAACCACGCGCTGACCTTGATTGGCAAATTCGCTCTTGCCGGCATAGGGCGCCAGCACTGATGGGCAGGCTTCCTTGAATTGCAGCAGCAGCGGATGGTTTTCGGCCGAAAAGAACAAGCCAACGAAGCAGAACGTGCCCACGCTGCCGATGCCTACGGCTTTTACTGCAAAGTCCTCGAGGCGATAACGGTCGTAGAGAAATCTGCGCTCGGGTAGCAATGAACTGCGGTAATCCTCAAGAGCCAGCTTCACGCGCTTGGCAAAACCGGCTTCATGGATATGGAACAGGATTGGCGGCTGGTCGACCAAGCGCCGCCTACCGCCCACTTCATCACTGATCTGGGGATACAGGTAGTCCCCAATGCGCGTTCTGGCCCTGGCTATCAACTCTTGCCGCGCTTTGCGGTATTTCATGCTGGGTGCCATGTCGATGATCGCTTGAGCGTCCAAGCGGTCGTACCAGACGTCAAGCGGACTCATCTCCGACAATTCACGCATGCGTTTGCGGTAGGCCTGCACGCAGGCCATGGCCAGCTGTCCTGCCTCCTTATCGTTCAGCCGATTGTCCTGGGCGGCGACGGCAAAACTGACCGCCAACCGTTTGATGTCCCATTCCCAAGGTGCAGGGAGCGTCTCGTCGAAGTCGTTGATATCGAAGATCAGGTTGCGTTCAGGGGTGGCGAACAAGCCAAAGTTGAGCAGGTGGCAATCGCCGCACGCCTGGACGCGTACGCCGGTGCAAGGCAGTGTGGCGAGGTCGCGTGCCATCAGGCCGGCCGAGCCGCGCAAGAAGGTGAATGGACTGCGCAGCATTCGCCCGTAACGCACAGGCACCAGTGCCGGATGTCGGTCACGGTTGGACAGTTCGAGCAATCCAACAGGATCACGCTGCCTGGGCTTGCATTTCCACGTTGCATGAGCCGCCCGCGGCACGACATCTCGTAGACGTTTGCCGGCCTCCAGTCTCTCCTTGAGCGAGTGAAAATTCTTATCTTCACGGATGTCGTCTATTACCCTGGACAACCGTTTGGTTGAACGCTTCTTGAACTCAGCCATGTCGGCACCTTGGATGAGCAAAGGGTGGGCCCGACCGACAACGGAACTCGTCTGTGATGAATCACTAATGCGGCGTCGAATATTCCCGGACAGCTTCTGAAAAGCGTAGCAGTAATTCACTTATCCCAAATTGGCCGTGCGGCTGCCAGTCTGTTGAGGCGGGCAGTGGCGTGACAAGGAGCGGCAATTGCCTTCCACACTCTGTTATATGCTGTGGTGTTGTTGTTTGTCGTGCCTGCGCCGCTGCTGGTTTGCATCAAAGTGGTATTGGCGCGTAGGGCCAGAGGCGCACAAAGAAGCCCTGGCCAACATTGAGCCAGGGCCGCCAATTACCTTCAGGCGATAAGGTCCACTGCCAGCTGGAAGGCTACCCATAACGCCAGGCCAGTGGCGAATGCCAGCGCAATGTTTTCGAACCAGTTGTTGCGGTACGCCTTGCCCAGCAGCGATTTCTGGTTGGACATGATCAGCAGGCCCAGCGAGATCACCGGCAGGCCGATGATGTTCAGCGCGCTGACACCGATGGTAAGGGTCACGAAGTCGGGCATGCCCGGGATCGACCAGAGCAGTGGCGTCACCAGGATGAACAACATGAACCACTTGTGCATCGGGTCGTTGTGGAATTCCTTTCCATAGCGTTCGCGCCGTTCGGGCTTCACATGTTGGAAAGCGTCGGTGATCAGCATGGGGAACGCAGTGGTCTTGCCAGAAATGCTGGCGAACAAAGTGGCGAATACGCCTACGAAGAAGATGTACCAGCCGATCGGGCCGAAGAACAGTTCCAACGCCTTGCCCAGGTCGCCGAGCGTTTTCACCTCGATGCCGTTGGGCCGCAGGATTTCCGCGCCGACGATCCAGATCGCCAGGTTGATGACGATACCGACGAATACCGCAAACAGCAGGTCGTTGCGCTGTATGCGTTTATGTTGCGGGCCGACCCAGCCTTTTTCACGCATGACATAAGGGTGCACGAAGTTGGCTACCGAACCTGCCACGGCACCGATCACCGATACCGCTACCAGCAGTGCGCCGTGAACGCCTTCATCGGCTGGAATGCTGAAGCCGATGGTGCCTTTGACGATACCCGCCACGTCGGGGCCGGACATCACCGCAAGCGCCAGGAAGGCCAGGGTCATCACCGCCAACAGTACTTTCATGACCCCTTCGATCATTGCGTAGATGTTGCGCCCCACCAGCATCCAAACGGCCAGCACCACGGCCATGGAGCACAGCAGTGGGTAGTCGATCCGCAGCAACATCGCCAGCGCTTCCCCCGCACCCTTGATCATGTAGGCGTTCATCAGGTGCCCCATCAACAGGGCATAGGCCAACATGAACCAGGCGAACACCGGGTGCAGCTGCGCATAGCCCTGCAGAATGGTCATCCCTTGGTTATTGCACAGCTGGAAACGGGCGATGATGTTTACGATCAGGTACCGGAGCAGTAGCGAAACGGCCAGCACCCACATCATGGCGTAACCGTAGTTCGCCCCGGCGACAGATGAGGTTATCAGATCTCCTGCCCCCAACCATGACAGAACCGCGATGACGCCGGGGCCAAGCAATCTGATCAGCTTTGACAGGCGATTTTGATGGGTTACGGCAGTTTTCCCCTCGACAGAAGGTATGCTCGACATGGTGACTCCATTGTTTTTTTTGTGAGAGCGGTGCGTAGTCGATCATAGTAGGTAGGATGTCGTACAACTAAAATTCGAGCAAAAATATTTCTGAATGTTACGGAGTGAGAGGCAGTCTCCAGAGGGCGGCCGAGACGACACCGAGAGGCTTTCTCGGATAGTGGGGGACGGCCGCATTTGTCGCGGCCTTTACTCGTTAGACTTGCGCTTGGCCACCGTCGACGAACAGTTCGGCCCCATTGACCAAGCTGGCGTCGCTGGACGCCAGGAACAGAGCGGCTTTGGCAATCTCTTCAGGCTCGCCGACGCGCCCCAAGGGAATCTGGGATGCCAGGTAGTCCAGCAGGCCTTGCTGCTGAGCTGCGTCCGGGCCGGCGAGGTCTACCAGACCCAGGGTGCGAGTCGCGCCGGGGCTTATGGTGTTGACCCGGATGTTGCGATCTTTCAGGTCGAGGATCCAGTTACGGGCGAAGGCACGCACTGCAGCCTTGGAGGCCGCGTACACGCTGAATGCGGGTGTGCCCGAGCTGGCCGCAGTGGAACCGGTCAAAATTACCGAAGCGCCTTGGGCCAGAAGTGGCAGCGCTTTCTGAACCGTGAACAGCATGATGCCTCTGGTGCTTGCGGGCACGGTTATATCCCACTTCTGGAACTGTCGTGCTGTTTCAAACAATCGATTTTGTCATTTTACGATCCCTCTCCAAGCACCATTGAGCTGCATAAATCAACGGTTTCCGGGCGCGTCGGGAATTCTCACAAAAAGCGATGATGGCACGTTGACTCTCCCCTTAGGGGGAGACTTTAGACTCCCGGCCCTCGATATATCTGGCCTGAAAACAGCATTTTTTGGCCCGATGAATTTATTCATTCAATGCGGCTTTTGTAGGGAAACAATCAATGAACAATCCCTTGGAATTGGACAGCGTTATCAGCAGTACACAGGAGATACTTGCGCAGTTGCTGGTGTTGGACCAGGCCGACGTGGCAGAGCACAGCAGTATCGTTGACGACCTCGGCGCCGACTCGCTGGACATCGTCGACCTGAGCTTCCAGTTGGGCCGTCAGTACGGTTGCACCTTGCCGAAAACCAGCGTGCTGGATCACGCGGTAGCGGTGTTCGGCGACGCCACCCGGTTTGTCGAAAAAGGCCGAATCACGCAGGACGGCGTGGCCTTGCTGGAGCAGAGCCTCAGCGCTTATGCGCCGGGCCAGTTGCACGCGGGCATGCAGCCGGGCGATGTCTTCTCGGCCACCACCGTGCGCAACTGGGCGCAGCAATGCCATAACGTTTTCAACTACCTACCCGAGACCTGCCCTGAATGTGGCGCGGTGCATGCCCAACTCAATGAACGCAAACAAGTGGTGTGTGGCGGTTGCAGTGCTCGTCTGACCCCTCTGGACGGTGACTCGATCTCGCGTCTGTTGGTTGAGCAGTATGCGGCCACCCAATTGAAGGCTTCGGCGTAGGGGTTGCCTTGATGCAGGCCCGAGAGGTTCTGGTCACCGGCTATGGCCTGGTGGCTCCCACGGCACTGGATGCAGCCTCGCTGTTCACGACGATCAGCGAGAACCGTTCCTGCATTCGCCAGCACCCGGCGTTTGTCGAACTGGGCTTTGCGAACCCGGTGGCCGGGTTTATCGATGAGCAACAATGGCAGGTGATCGCTGCGGCCTTTCCGGGCGATCTGCAGACCACCTCCCGCCAGGAATGGCTGGCGCATTACGTGGCCCGTCAGGCGTTGGCCCATGCCGGGTTGGCCGACCCTGCATTTGCCCGAGTCGCCAGCGGTATTTTCGTCGGGGCCAATAAATACTGCATGAGCGGTGATTTGCGGGACGCCAGCCGTTACATGGACGATCAGGGGCGGGTCGATCTTGACCAGTACCTGGATAACCACACCCTCAGCGGTGGGGCGTTCGCCCGGCGGGTTGATCAGCAAACCCGCCATCTCGCCGAATGGCTGGGTGTATGTGACCATATCTCCACACATTCCGATGCCTGTGCCGCCGGCACCATGGCCATCGGCAGCGCCTATCGAGCGATCGCCCGTGGCGAGATCGACCTGGCGTTGTGTGGCGCGGTGGAGTTGATGGCCCATGAATTGTCCTACTACAGCTTTGATGGGCTGGGCGCACTCTGCCAGCGAGTGGACTTTTCCCCACAAGAACAGAGCCGGCCGTTCATGCCAGACCGCTGCGGTTTTGTGCTGAGTGAAGGGGCGGCGCTGTTGGTGCTGGAATCCCGCGAGCATGCCGAGCGTCGTCAGGCCCGTTCGCTGGGCCGGGTGCTGGGTTACGCGAATCTGTGCGAGGCAGAGAAAATCACCTCCAGCAGCCGCGATGGCAGCAAGTACGCCGCCTGCATGACCGCGGCCCTGGCCGATGCCGAACTGCCCAGTGCGGCTGTGGACCATGTGAATGTTCACGGTACGTCGACACAGGCCAATGACCGTTGCGAGGCCCTGGGCCTGGCGCAGGTGTTCGGCGAAACCCTGGAGCAGATGACGTTCACCGCCAACAAATCTGCCGTAGGGCATTCGTTGGCCGGCAGTGGTGCCATTGAGGCGGTGCTGTCGTTGATGAGCATTCAGTCGGGCGTGGCCTTGCCGACCCTCAATTTTCAGCCGGAAAAATCCGAATTTCCGGAGTTGAAATTCCTTTGCGAACCGTTGCAGCAACCGATCAATGTCGTGCTCTCAAACTCCTTCGGGTTTGGTGGCGTGAACAGTTCGTTGGTGCTGGGCAGGGCATGACATGACCAGATCCAATTCAACTGCTGTTTATATCACTGCAGCGTCGGTACTCAACGCCGCCGGTACTGAATGTGCGCCTCGTGACAGTCAACCTCAGGCCGCGCAACCGCTGGATTTCGACCCGGCACGCCTGGCCCGTTGTGTCACAGCGCCCGCCTTGCCGGCTGGTGTGTACGACCGCAAATTGTCCCGCAGCCTCGAGCCTCAGGGCGCGCGCCTGCTGTATTGCGCCGGCCGCCTCGCCGAGGCCTTGCGTGAGCTGGAACTGCCCGATGAGCGGATCGCATTGACCGCTGCCATTCCGGAAGTGGATGGCCCCAGCTCGTGCTGGGATGCCGTGCAGGCCATTGGCGCACGACCGGCGGATCTGTTGGCGCAATTCTTTGCCCACACACCGCCGCTGCATGCGCTGATGATGCTCAACAGTAGCGTCATGGCCCACGCGGCTGAGGCCTTGCATTGCAAGGGCCCCATGGGCGGTTTTTGCTCCCAGGGCAATGCAGGACTGGATGCTTTGATGGAGGCCGCCGCCCATCTGAGCGAAGGCCGTGCCGATGCTGCCGTCGTGGTCAGTAGCAGCCCGAACATCACCCCGGCATTGTACCTGCGTGACGCTACACACCCACCTGTGAACCCCGGCCCGTGGGTTTTCGGCGAAGGTGCTGCGGCACTGTTGCTGACGACCAAGCCGGGCCGCGGTGCTCAATCTGCGTTGCGCATTGCCGGGTTTGCCCGTGGTTACAGCGCGCAACCCGAGCGTGGGCTGGCGGTTGGTCGCGACGTCATCGAGCGTGCTTTGAGCAACGAAAAACTATGCCTCAGCGATGTCGGGCAAGTCGTCGCCGATGCACAGGACCCGCAAATTGCCGCGTTGTTCACCCTATCGGGGCACACCCTCGAACACTCCAGGGCGTTGGTAGGTGACTTGGGCGCCAGCGCCTTGCTCAGCGAAATCGCTGTGACCTGGGCACTGGATTGCAGCCGTTACACGCTGTTGCTCGAACATAGCCGAGGTGGGCATTGGGGCGCGGTGCTGCTGGCCAGAACGTCGTCGGACACAGAGACAATGGAGAGTTACCCATGAGCCCCAGACGGATCGTGATCACGGGCATGGGCGCCGTCACCGGCTTCGGTTTCGAGTGGCAGTCCATGTGGCAAAGAATGTTGGCCGGCGAGCATTGCATTCGGCCATGGCAACCGGAAGGCGTCGAGGCGGGTGCGTTCCCTGTGCGTTACGCAGCGCCCGTGGATATGGGCTTGATGCCGGCACACTTGAAAGACCATCCGGCCTGGGGGTTGTCGCTGGAAAAACGCACCCGTTTTGGTTGGGTCGCGGCCACCCAAGCCATTTCCGACAGTGGCCTGAGCCCCGAACAGTTGCGTGGCGCGGCGGTATTGTCAGCGTCCGGCGCACCTGCTCATCGTTTGCAGGACATGCTGCTCAGCCTGGCGGATGACCCGGCGCAGGCACCGTCCTGGGCTCAGTTGATGGCGCGACAGGCGCAGGTCGATCCTGACAGTTCACTGTGTCAGAGCAACGACCGTCTTGCGCGGGTGATTGCCGATGGCATCGGCAGTGAAGGCCCGGTGATCAATATCAGCAGCGCTTGCGCGGGAGCATCCCAGGCCATCGGCAATGCATTCCAGATGATCCGTCGCGGCGAGGTCGAGCTGGCCATTGCCGGGGGCGCCGATTCGGTGCTGAGCCTGGACACCATGACCGCGCTGTATCTGCTCGGCGCCGCCAGCAGCGAGCAGCGTTGGGGCACCGAACTGTGTCGGCCGTTCGACCGCCATCGCAGTGGCTTGATTGCGGGTGAAGGCGGTGGCTTTGTCGTGCTCGAAACCCTCGAACGGGCGCTCGCCCGAGGGGCAACGCCGTACGCCGAAGTGCTGGGTTTCGGCAGCAGCCTGGATGCCTACAAAATCACCGCACCCGACCCGCAGGGCCGGGGAGCGGTGCTGGCGATGCAGGCGGCCCTGACAGATGCCGGGCTGGAGCCGCAACAGGTCGATCTGATCAATGCCCACGGTACGTCGACACCCCTCAACGATGCCGCCGAAACCCTGGCGATCAAGACCCTGTTCGCCGAGCGCGAACATTATCGGCGGTTGCTGGTGACGGCCAACAAATCCCAGTTCGGCCACCTGATTGCGGCCGCCGGAGCACCGGAATTCATGCTCACGGCCCTGGCCTGCCGGGATGATCGGGTCACGCCGACCCTGAACCTGCATGATGCCGACGAACAATGCGACCTCGACTACTGCGCCCATCAAGCGGTCAAGCGCAAGGTCGACGTTGCCCTGAGCAACTCCTTCGGTTTTGGCGGGCTCAACACTTCACTGGCGCTGGGCAAGTACCGGGAGGCGCCGCGATGAAACAGGCGGTCGCGATTGCCGGTGCGGGTTGCGTGTTGCCCAGCGGCTGGGGTGTCGAATCTTTCTGGGCGGCTGCGAACGAGGGGCGCAGTGCAATTACGGCGCTGAACGCCCGAAGGTTCAGCAGCGAACGCGTGGTGGCGTTCGGGCAAATTCAGGATCAGGACCACCAACGCAGCCGACAAGACCTTGCGCAAAACCTTCAGCGTTACTGCACGCCGGCAGTGATCTGGGGTGTCAGTGCGGTACGTCAGGCGTTGGAAGAGGCAGGCCTTGCCGATGAGCAGCCAGATGTCCGTTTCGGTTTGTATTGCTGTCAGGGCGGCTACACCCATCCGTCTCTGGAATCCTATGCCGAGTTGTTGCTCGGCTGTCGGCAGGACGGCGTCGCCGACATGGCGGCGTTCGCCAAACGGATCCTGCAAGACCGTGCCCAGGACCCTTTTCTGGTGCTCAAAGGCTTGAGCAACTGCTTGCTGGGTGTCACCAGCCTGGCGCTGAAACTGGTGGGTGAGTGCAACGCCTATATGCAAGGTGTCGCCGGCAACCTGGCAGCCTTGCGTGAGGCTACGGCCGCTTTGCAGGATGGCCGAATCGACGCGGCGATCGTTGTCGGCGCGGGCAGCGAACTGGATGCCCTGGCGCTGTCCGGGTTGGTCCAGGCGGGGGTCATCAGCGCCAACGGCTCGAACACTCTGCTGCCGTTTGACCTTCGGGGCACCGGCGGCATTGCCGGGGAGGGCGCGGCAGCATTGGTGCTGCGCCGGCGCGAAGACCTGCCGGCCGGCCCTCAGGCGTGCCTCGCCGACATGACGGCCCATGCCACCCTCGGTCGCTTGAGCCTGCCCGACAGCCCAACCGATCTGTTGGTATGCAGCGGCACCGGCGATGCGCACAAAGACCGCGTGTTGTGCCAGACGGTGGCCCTTGCGCGCGCCTCGCACATCACCAGCGGGTTGGCGATAAACGGCATTCTCAGCGCAGCGCCGAGCCTGGTGGATCTGATGCTTGCGCGTTGCGCATTGCAGGCCCAAAGCGTGCCGCCGATTGCCGGTTTGCAGCAGCCAGTGGCAAACCTGCCGTTCATTCAGGGCGCGCCCCACGCCGCGAGCCTTGAGCATTGCCTGGTGCTGAACCGCGACGACAACGGATTCAGCGCCGCCTACCAAGTGCTCTACAGCGCAAAGGTCACTCAAGACTGACGCTGACTACCGCCCATTTTTTACTTTCAGGGATATGACAGTCATGGATTATCGCGATTTCGTTCGGCCAAAATTCGTCGGCCTGCTCCAGGCACTGGGCCTGGAGTGTGAGTTTCAGCGCGCCCTCGGTAGCCAGTTGTTCTACCGCAACCCCAAGGGCGACATGGTCACGGTCACCGACTTTCTCGGCGGTTACGGTGCGGCACTGTTCGGCCACAACGACCCACAGTTTGTCGATCAGCTCTGTGCGCTGCTGCGCAGTGACGTGCCGTTCAACGCACAAATGTCGATCCGCGGTGCGGCCGGGCAATTGGGGCGAGAGCTCAGCGACGCCTTCAATCGCGAACTGAAGAACACCGAACGTTACATTTCGACTTTCTCCAACAGTGGCGCGGAGGCGGTGGAAATCGCCGTCAAGCACGCGGAGTTCCGTCGCCAGAAGAGCCTGCAAAAGCAGTTCGACGACATCGATTTCACCCTGGCCAGCCTGATCGCCAGCGAACGCGCTTACCGCGAGCTGGATGTGGCCGAGCTCGACCTGCCTGCAGGTGTCCTGCCAGCCAATCTGAACAGCGTGACCTTGCGTCAGGTGGTTGAAGCCGTTCGCCAACACAACCTGGCGCAGTTGCACATCGAACCGGTATTTATCGCCCTGCGCGGCAGCTTCCACGGCAAATTGGTCAATACCGTGCAACTGACCTATGGCCGTCAGTACCGCGCGCCGTTTGCCCGTTTTGGTCTGAACGTCGAGTTCATCGACCCCCAGCAGCCCCATCAGTTGCAGGAATTGCCCGCCCGGCACACGCACCATTGGCTGAGCCTGCAATGGGACGGCGAACACCTGAGCGTGCTGAAACTGCCGTTCAGCGCGATTACCGCCGTGTTGGTGGAGCCGATTCAGGGCGAAGGCGGTATCAACGAGTTCGCGGCCGAGTTCTACCTGGGGCTGCGCAAGCTGTGTAACGAGCAACAATGCCCGCTGGTGATCGATGAAGTGCAGTCAGGTTTTGGTCGCGCCGGGACGTTTCTTGCCAGCAGCCAGTTCAACCTGCAAGGCGACTATTACTGCCTGTCCAAGGCCCTCGGCGGCGGCTTGATGAAAATCGCCGCGACGGTGATCCGCAGCAGCCACTACGAAGGCGAGTTCAGCTACATCCACAGCTCGACCTTCGCCGAGGACGATCCGTCCTGCCATATCGCGCTGTCGGCATTGCGCCGGTTGTTCGCCAATGACGACGCGATGCTCAAAGACATACGCACCAAGGGCGCCTACCTCAAAGCCTCGCTCAATGAACTGAAGATGGCCTATCCGGATGTGATCGCCGATGTGCGCGGGCGCGGCTTGCTGGTAGGTTTGGAACTGCACGACCTGAGTGTCAGCAGTTCGCTGGTACAGGCGTCGGCCCAGTACAACGATGCCTTGGGTTACTTGATCGCCGGCTACCTGTTGCAATTTGAAGCGTTGCGGGTAGCACCGTCGGGCAGCAACTCCAACGTGATTCGCCTGGAGCCGCCAGCCTGTATCACCCTGGGCGAAATCGACGGGCTGATCGGTGCCTTGCAACGGGTCTGCGACATGCTGCGCCGTGGCGATGCGTTGCCGTTGGCGGCGGGTATCTGCGCGGACTCGATTCCCGCCGTGCCAGCCCGTCAGGACGATTTTCGGGTGGCCGAGCCCGTTGAAAAAAACGATGCCAAGGTCGAAGTCGTCGCCCGGGTAGCGTTCATCAACCACCTGATCGATGCCGATATCCTCGGTGACGTCGATCCCTCGCTGGCAGCCCTGAGCCCGGAACAGAAACGCACGTTCATCAACCGCACCAAGCCTGAACGCCGCGCTGCGCCAGTCGGCCCGGTGATCATTCGGTCGCGCCTGGGAATGGCGGTGGAGTTCACGTTGTACCCGCTGTGCATGGATTCGGATGCCATGGCCGAGTACATCCTCAGCGGTGACCTGGACAGTATTCGCGAAGAAGTCGGCAGGCGTGTCACCGATGCCCGCGCCGATGGCTGCAGCATCGCCGGCCTCGGGATGTACACCTCGATCGTCACCAACAATTGCCAGGCGCTGAAGATTGCCGACATGGCGCTGACATCCGGCAATGCCCTGACCATCGGCATGGGGCTCGAAGCCATCGAGCAAGGCTGTGTACAGCAAGGTCTGGCACTGCGCGAGCAAACCGCTGCCGTTGTCGGCGCCGCCGGTAACGTTGCGTCGACCTATGCCTCGTTGCTGTCCGCCACTGTCGATCACCTGATTCTGATTGGCAGCGGTCGTGACGGCTCGGTTCGGCGCCTGGAGAAAACTGCGCAACAGATTTACGCCGACGCGGCCCGTTCGATCCTCAAAGGCACGGCCGAACATGACCGGTTGGCGCAGCGACTGCTGGCCCTTGATGGTTTTCGTGGCTTGTTGCATTCACATGGACAAAAAGCCGACCTCGGCTTGCACATCGCCCGTCTGGTGGATGAGCGCCTTGGCGCGAACGCCTTCATCACGGTCACCAACGATCTCGAAGCCCTCAAGGGTGCACGGATTGTCCTGTGCGCTGCCAATGCGCCTCAGCCGTTCCTCGGCGCCGAACATTTCGCCGAGCGCAGCTTGATTTGCGATATCGCCGTGCCGCTGAACGTTCATCAAGACATGCCGAGCCAACGCGAAGACGTGCTCTACATGCACGGCGGCATCGTCCAGACGCCGTTCGACGACGGCCTGGCGCCCAACGTGCGGGCCTACCTGAAAAAAGGTCAGCTGTATGCGTGCATGGCCGAGTCGGTGTTGATGGGCTTGTCTGGCATGAGCCAGCACGGCTCCTACGGCGATATCAGCCGGGAGCAAGTTCAGCAGGTCCGCGCACTGGCCGCGACCCACGGCTTCACCCTCGCGCAATTCAAAACTCAAAACTCGCTTTAAGGAGCGGTCATGACTCAGAAAATAGCCGTCGTGACCGGCGGCAGTCGCGGCATTGGCAAGTCCGTCGTGCTGGCCCTGGCCGGCGCGGGTTATCAGGTTGCCTTCAGTTATGTCCGTGACGAGGCGTCAGCCGCTGCCTTGCAGGCGCAGGTCGAAGGGCTCGGCCGGGAGTGCCTGGCTGTGCAGTGTGATGTAAAGGATGCGCAGAGCATTCAGGCGTTTTTTGAACGGGTCGAGCAGCGTTTCGAGCGTATCGACTTGTTGGTCAACAACGCCGGTATCACCCGTGACGGTTTGCTCGCCGCGCAATCGTTGAGCGACATCACCGAGGTCATCCAGACCAACCTGATCGGCACGTTGTTGTGCTGTCAGCAGGTGCTGCCCTGCATGATGCGCCAACGCAGCGGGTGCATCGTCAACCTCAGTTCGGTGGCCGCGCAAAAGCCCGGAAAGGGCCAGAGCAACTACGCCGCGGCCAAAGGCGGAGTAGAAGCATTGACGCGCGCCCTGGCGGTGGAGTTGGCGCCGCGCAACATCCGGGTCAACGCGGTGGCGCCCGGCATCGTCAGCACCGACATGAGCGAAGCCCTGGTCGGCGCCCATGAGCAGGAAATCCAGTCGCGGCTGTTGATCAAACGGTTCGCCCGGCCTGAAGAAATTGCCGACGCGGTGCTGTATCTGGCCGAGCGCGGCCTGTACGTCACGGGCGAAGTCTTGCCCGTCAACGGCGGATTGAAAATGCTATGAGCCAGGCACGTACGATTGTGATTACCGGCGCGGCCAATGGTATTGGACGCGCCGTCGCGGAAAGTTTTGCAGCCCAGGCCGAGCACCTTTTGATCTTGCTTGATCGGGATCTGGCAACCTTGCAGCGGTGGGTCACCGAGGGCGAATTTGCCGCTCGCATCGAAACCCATCAAGCGGACATCGCCGATCTGGCCAGCCTGCAACTTCTGTTCAAGGGCCTGGCCAACCGGGTCGGCTTTGTCGATGTGCTGGTCAACAGCGCCGGAGTCTGCGACGAGAACGAGCCCGAAGACCTGGACAACTGGCACAAGGTGATTTCGATCAACCTCAACGGCACTTTTTACGTCACCTCGTTGTGCCTGCCACTGATGGCGGATGGTGGGCGGATCGTCAACATGTCGTCGATCCTCGGCCGAGCGGGTAAGGTTCGCAACACCGCTTACTGCGCCTCCAAGCACGGCATCATCGGCATGACCAAGGCCTTGGCGCTGGACCTGGCGCCACGGCGAATCACCGTCAATGCCATCCTGCCCGCCTGGATCGACACACCGATGCTGCAAGGCGAATTGGCGGCTCAGGCGCGGATCGCCGGGATCACCCACGAGCAAATCCTGCGCAATGCCAAGAAGAAGTTGCCCCTGCGGCGCTTCATTCAGGGCGACGAAGTGGCGGCCATGGTCCGCTATCTGGCGAGCCCGCAGGCGAGTGGTGTTACAGCGCAAAGCCTGATGATCGACGGCGGTGCCGGGTTGGGAATGTAGCCATGGCTCGACTGGGATTGAACCGCGGCCTTTTGGCCGCGCTGGTCAGCCTCGGCTCGCCGGTAGCGATCTCCGAGTGGTTGCCGGAGCATCATGAAGCGGAGATCGGCGTAGCCACGGCCGTGCGTCTGCACGGTGACGACCAGGTCACGCAAAAGGCCGTGTACCTCAAGTTCAGCCTGGAGGATGCCTGGGACAGCGGCTACTACAAGGCCAAGGGCCGAGCCCGTTACGACTTCCGTTATGACGGCAACAACCCCTACAGTGCGCAAGCCCGGGACGATTACCGGGCGACCGCCGATTGGCGGCACCTTTACTGGGGGCTCTACGTCGGTGACGGCGAGCTGACGGTGGGCTGGCAGCAGGTGGTGTGGGGGCGTGCAGATGAATTACGGGTGCTCGATCAGATCAACCCGCTGGACTATCGCGAGGGGGTGATCGGTCTGTTGGAAGACAGCCGCATCGCGGTGCCGATGATTCGCCTGGTGCAGCCGGTCGGCGAGTGGGAGCTCGAAGCGCTGGTGATCACTGATTTCGTGAAAAACCAGGCGCCGGCCGTCGGCAGCGAGTTCGATGCACCGATCTTTGCCACACCCGATCCGCAGATGTTTGTGGTCGATTCGCGGCCCGGTTATGACGGTCACAGTGGCTTCGGTTATGGCGCCAGTGCCAACGGCAGGATCGGCACGGTGGATGTCAGCTTCGTTGCCCTCAACGCCCGCCAGCAGGACCCGGTTTACGCCGTCGAAGGCCAGACCGAAGAGGGCCTGATTCGCCTCGAACGGCAATTCCCGCGCTATTCCATGGGCGGCGCCAGTGTGGCCATCGATGCCGGCCACAGCATCGTGGTACGCAGTGAAGTCGCCTACTTCGACAATTGGCGCGTCACCAATCCTTACCGCGCTTACGGCAGCGACCAGACGGCGATGACCAAGTCGCTGCTGGGCGTCGATTACCTGTTGCGGGACTGGCTGATCTCGACGCAGTGGCAACATCAGCGGCTGCTCGACTGGCAGCCCGGCATGGTTCAGGACAAACGCGACGACCTGTTCACCGTGTCTGCCGAAGGATCGCAGTTCCAGGATCGCCTCAAGACCCGCCTGGTTTTCGGCATGTCGCCGCCAGCGCAGGACGACAGCTTCGTTCAGGGGATCTTCACCTACAAACCGGTGGACTGGCTCAAGTTGGGGCTCGAAGTCGATGTGTTCTTCGGCAAGCCAGACCGCCAGTTCGGTGCCTACGCCAACCGCGATCAGGTGCGCTTGTCCGCCGGTTATCTGTTCTGACCACACCAGTGCGGTGTGCGAACCACTCAAACAAAGAAAAGGAAATCGCGATGTTGCCCATCTTCAAAACCCTGACTGTAAGCGCACTGTTGCTGAGCGCCGCTGCCGCCATGGCAGCTGAACCACGCACGGCCGACGACATCATTCGCCAGGCCCGGGACCGCGATGACGGCAAGAGCTTCATGTCCCAGGTGTCTCTGATCCTGATCGACAAGCAAGGTAATAGCCGCATCCGCGAGTTCAGCTATCTGCAAAAGGATTACCCGGACAGCGACAAATTCACCATGTATTTCTCCGCGCCGAGTGATGTGCGTGACGTCGCCTTCCACATCGAAAACCCGCGCGAGGCCCTGGGCCTCGAAGACAGCCAATGGATGTATTTGCCGGTCAGCCGACAGACCCGAAGGATTTCCACCACCGACAAACGCGGGGCGTTCATGGGTAGCGACTACTCCTATGCCGACCTCGACAAGATTCGCGCCGAAGACTATCGCCAAACGCTGGTTGGCGAAGAGCAGTTGCAGGGCCGCGATTGCTACGTGATCGAGCGTGAGCCGGCGACGCCTGCCGTGCTGGCCAAGACCGGCTACAACAAGCTCAAGGTCTGGGTTGACAAGAAAAACTCACTGGTGCTGCGCCAGGACTTCTTCGATGTAAAAGGTGTGATGTTCAAGCAGATGCGCACTCTGAAGACTGAAACCATCGACCAGATCGACAGCATTACCTTCAGCGAAACCGAAGACTTCATCGCCGGTACGCGTTCTCAGCTGCGCTTCAACCAGTTGCAGTACAACGTCGCACTGGACGATCGCCTGTTCACGCAGACCGCGATCAAGCGTGGGCTGAAAGCCGGCGACTTGCCGGAATACGCCGTGTCTGCCCGCTAAGCGCCGCTCTCGATTCATCTGGAACCCTCATTCATGGAAAGATACCTGAACTTCGTCGAGCGCTATGCGCGGGCAATTGTGTTCGTGCTGGTGGCGATCACCGCCTACTTCACCTACACCCTCGGCGCGCTGATGTCGGACACCAATCCGTATCTGCTCAAGGACACTCACCCGGCGCGCAAGACGATCATTGATTTGCAGCGCGAGTTCACCGGCACATATGACTCGGTCATGGTGGCGCTGAGCAACCCCGAGAGTGTCTTCAACACCACGTCGCTGAACGCGCAGTTCGAGTTGTCCCAGGCCATACGCCGGCTGATGCTGGCGAACGATGAGGACCGTGTCGAACTGCAGCGCATCGTTGGCCTCCACAGTGGCGATCCCGATGCCCAGGCCTTGCTGGTGCAGATCCTCGCCGAAGGTTTTTCGCAGAACGATTACGCTGCCGCCAAAGCGCTGCGCGACCATGGGATTGCCCGGCACTGGGACAGCCACGACCTGCAGTTCCTGAGCTTTCTTGCCGAGCGGCTCAACCCGATCCAGGAAATGGCCTCGATGGCTGACCTGGAAAACATCAGCTTGAGTGCCGATGGCGAGTTGTGGATCCACAAGACCCTGCACGCCCTGGATATGGACCCGAGCAAGGTCGAAGCGCAGATCATGGGCAACGAGCAGATGGTTGGTGGCGTCGTCTCGGCGGACAAGAAAGTCGCCATGGTCGTCGCCGAACTGGGCACCAAACAGGACGACGCTCAGGCCCAGTTGCGTGCCTATCACCAGGTCCGCGAGATCATCGCGAAGTACCAGGCCGCTCACCCGGAGTTCACCGATGAGGTATTCATCGCCGGCATGCCGATCTTCATTGCGGCCCAGCAGGAGATCATCGATCACGACCTGGCGATGCTGTTCCCGATCGTGTTCCTGTTGGTGACTTCTCTGCTGGTTTTCTTCTTTCGCAAACCACTTGGCGTGGTGCTGCCGCTGTTCAATATCCTGTTCTGCACCATCTGGACCCTTGGCCTGATGGCGCTGCTGCGTGTACCGATGGACTTGCTCACCAGTGTGTTGCCGGTGTTTCTGTTCACCATCTGTTGTGCCGACGCGATCCACGTCATGGCCGAGTATTACGAACAGCTCAATTCGGGCAAGTCTTTCCGCGAAGCCAACCGAGAAACCCAGCGCCTGATGGTCACGCCCGTAGTTCTGACAACGGTCACGACTATTGCGACGTTCTTGATTTCCACCACCAACAACATTGTCAGCATCCGCAACTTTGGCGTGTTCATGTCCATCGGCCTGACGGCGGCGCTGATCATTTCGTTGCTACTGATCCCGGCGTGGATTTCGATCTGGGGCAAAGATGCCGTCCCGCGCAAAGTGCAACTCAAAGAGTCGCTGATCTCCCACTATCTGGTGGTGTTCTGTGCCTGGCTGATTCGCTGGCGCAAGCCGGTATTGCTGGTGACCCTGCCGTTGTTGGCGATGATGACGGTGTTCACGTTCAAGGTGGATATCGAAGACTCGGGCATTGCCTACTTCAAGAAGGACAGCCCGGTGCGGATGTCCGACGAGTTCATCAACAGGGCCGGGGTCGCGGGTACCTCGCCGGGCTGGATCGCTTTCGACACCAAGACTCCGCGTGGCGCGCTGACCACTGAAACCGTGCAGTTCCTGGAACGTCTGGACCAGTTCATCAGGGCCCAGCCGAACGTGAGTTACACCTATTCGGTGGCGACCTACATCAAGCGCATGAACCTTGTGCTCAACGACATGAACCCTGCTTTCCTGCGGGTGCCGCAGGCGGTGGAGCAGGTGACGGTGGTCGATGATGACGGGAAACCGGAGACCTTCGATGTCGATGGCAACTCGCTCATCGAACAACACATCATGATGTTCGAGAACGGTGGCGGCACCGATTTGCAGAACGTGCTCAATGCCGATTACTCGAAGGCGGTGACGCTGTTCACCATGACCTCCTCTGTGGCGGGCGATTACCAGGCGATGCTCGATAAACTGGACGCCTGGCTGGCGATCAACAAACCGGCCAACCTGCAAGTCACCCATGCCGGTACGCCGTACATATGGACCGGGGTGTTGCAGGAAATCACCCAGGGTCAGGTGCTGAGCTTCTCGCTGGCGTTGCTGGCCGTGACCTTGATGATGATGTTCTGGCTCAAGTCAGTACGCCTGGGCATCCTCGGCATGCTGACGTTGCTGACCACGTCGGTGACGGTGTACGGCAGCATGTACCTGTTGGATATCGAGTTGAACATCGGTACCACACTGGTGACGTTCCTGGTGGTGGGAGTCGTGGATTACGCCGTTCACCTGCTGTCACGGATCAAGATGCTGGTGCAGAAGGGCGCCGAGATCGACGAGGCCATCCTGGCGGCCATGCAGGGCGTCGGGCGTTCGACGGTGGTCAATGTCGTGATCTTCTCGATGGGCTTTGTCGCGCTGCTGTTCTCCGCCTACAAACCCGTCATTGACCTGGGTGTACTGGTGATACTGGCGCTGTCATCCAGTGGCTTCATGACCATTTTGTTGGTCACGCTGATTTCGCCGTGGTTCTTTGCCTCGATTGTGCCGCAACCAGCAGTGCAAGAGGGCGAGCAGCCGCGGGGTGAGGCTGTGCCAGGCTAAATCGCTGGGGCGCCTGCGTGTTGAAAACGGCACGGGGCGCCATGGCCGTTCAGGGGCGGCGGTGCGGATTCAGCGGGCTTTTTCCAGGTGTTCGAACTGGCATTGCATCTGAGCATCTTTGAGGCTCAGCTCAAACTCGACCAAGCCGTCATGCACTTTCTGCAACGCCTGGATCTGCCCCATCAATTCCTGCTTTTTGTTATCGATGGCCTGCATGGCCAGATCCCAGGGCAGCTCCTGGCCGCGATGATCCTGCAGAATGGCCTGCATTTCCTTGAGCTTGAAACCGAGTTGCTGAGCACATTTGATGAAGGTCAGCAGCTCTACGCTTTGCTGGCTGTAGATGCGGTACTTGCCTTCGCGTTGCGGGGGGGGCAACAGGCCGATTTCTTCGTAATGTCGAATGCTTTTGACGGTGGTGCCCGACAGCTGGGCGGCTTTGCCGATGTACATGAAAATCCCTTTTTGACGCATCAGAAGCGAAAAGATGTCGCGCGCTCGCACAGGCGCGCGACATCTTTGCACAAGCGTCAGGGGGTTGGAAGCCAAGTTGGACAAGGTGTCGCAGCAGGGAGGCTCGGCTGGGCAGTGCAGGGGCACGGCACGACCGGGGCCGATCAGCGGCTGGCGACTGCCTGGACTTGTTTGAGCCAGGCTTCACGCTGTTCCGGCTTGGAGCCCAATACCGGACCGAAGGTCAGGGTTTTCAGGGGCTTTATGCCGCAGAACTCCAGGGTGGTCTTGCGCATTTGGTGCAGGCCCGGCATGCGATACACCCACCGGTAGTACCACGGCGGAGTGTCCATGGTCACCAATAGGTGAGCCGTGCGGCCCTTGAGCAGCTTGTCCGGGAAGGGCGAGCCCTTGCGGTACTTGAAGGCAAAACCGGGCAGAAACACGCGGTCGAAGAACCCCTTGAGCAACGCCGGAATGCCGCCCCACCAGATCGGGTACACAAATGTCAGGTGTTCGGCCCAGGTAATGTCGTTCTGTGCGGCGATCAAATCGGGCTCAAGCAACTGGACCTGGTTATAGCCATCGTGCAGGACCGGATCGAAATCCAGGGTGTCCAGGCGCAGCAAGCGCACCTCATGGCCTGCTTGCGTGGCGGCCTCGACGTAACGTTCGGACACAGCGCCGCAAAAGCTGTCGTTCGAAGGGTGGCCGAGGATTACGAGCATGCGTTTGCTCTTCATGACAAACTCCAGGTAATGAAGTGCCAAGGGTAAAGTCTGCCCCTTACGGTAGAGTCAAGCCTTGTTGGTTGGCGGTAATGTACCCCCAGAAATACCCTTCGATACCCTCATCAGAATGCGCGATCGAGAACGGCTATTTCTCACAGCTTTCGAACAGGCCCTCGCTGGACTTTAGTGTACCTCCACGGTTGTGTGGCCGATAACGGGGCAGGGCTGGGTCCGTTTGGGAATGCATTCACGAACGGCTGCTATCGACCCATTGCGGCCATTCACAGATGCCCGCTATCGGAACCTCGGCCGAGTCGAGGCAGAGTTGGTCCTTGATTCAGTCAGTACTCGGAAAATTAAAGTTGTAACACGGGGCCACGTCACACCTTAGGGAGGTGGCCTCGATGGGTTTGTCGTGACGAAATCTCCGCTATCCAGTTGTGAAAGCGTATGCCGCAGATAATAATGAGAAGAAATATCATTACTGCGGTGTCATCGTGGCAGATTCCCAGCCCGTCAAAAATGCGTTCTTCGAGCTCTACGGTACCAACCATCGCTGGCTGAGGTCCTGGCTCTATCGTCGTCTGCAATGCCCACACGATGCCGCAGACCTGGCCCAGGACACCTTCCTGCGGGTAATGAAAGCGCCGCAGTCGGTCGCCATCGAGGAGCCACGTGCATTCCTCGCCACTGTCGCACGGCGCCTGCTGAGCAACCTGCTTCGTCGTCGAGCGCTGGAAAGGGCGTACCTGGAAGAGTTGGCCAACTTAACGGAGGCCTGTGCGCCCTCAGAAGAAGAACTCGCGCTGGTGCACGAGGCGCTGGTTCAGATCGACCAGGTGCTGCACGGTCTGCCGCGTCGGGTTCGCCATGTCTTTATTCTCAGTCGCCTGGATGGCTTACCGCAGCCGCAGATTGCCCGGCAATTGGGCATTTCCATCGCCACCGTAGAGCGCGATCTGCGCCGCGCCTTCTTGCATTGCCTGAGCGTCGCCGGCGTATGACCTGCCAGTCCCATAAGCAGGCGCTGCACGATGCCATCGACTGGATGCTGCGACTGGAACACCTACCCGCCAGCGATCCCGCGCATCAGGCGTTCGAGCAATGGCACCAGCACTGCGCCGAGCATCGGGCGGCGTGGCAGCGGGTGAACAATGTGCTCGAGACTGCGCTGACAGATCTGCATGGGCTGCCAGGCCAGGCACAGGTGGCCAGCCGCGCCTTGCGCGCGCTACCCAACCCGTCACGGCGAAATCTGCTGGGTAAGGGCCTGGCATTGTTGTTGCTGGGGGCCGGCGGCGTCAGTTTACTCAACCGCCTGGCCCCGGTGGCCGACCTGCTGGCCGATGCCCACACCGCTACCGGAGAGCGCAAGACTCTGCTGCTCGCCGATGGGAGCCGTGTAAGCCTCAATGCCCGCAGTGCAGCCGATATCCGTTTCGACGCCCAGCAGCGCCGGGTAGTGCTGCGCGCGGGTGAACTGCAGGTGCAGGTGGAGCCTGATCGCGCACGGCCACTGATTGTCGCCACCGACCATGGTGAGGTGCGCGCGTTGGGAACCCGCTTCATGGTGCGTCAGGATTCTGGGCGCTGTCTGGTTTCGGTCCAGCAGCACAGTGTGCTGCTCAGCAGCGCCGACGGCAGCGTCCGGCGGGTGGACGCGGGCCAGGCGTTCGCCTTCGACCAGCATGGCAGCGTGGCCGTAGCACCGTCGATGCGTACTCGCGATGACTGGGTACAAGGGCGGATCGAAGCCCAAGACGAACCTTTGGGCGAGTTGGTGGAGGCCCTGCGTCCGTATTACGGCGGCCTGCTGCGCATCAGCCCGCAAGCTGCGCAGGTCCGGGTGTTCGGTACCTTCCTGGTGGACGACATCGAGCGCACCCTGGCTTCGCTGAGTGAGACGCTGCCGATCCGGGTCGACACCCTGGGCTTCTGGCTGACCCGGATCGATGTGAAATAGCGACTTTTTTGCAGGGCGATGAGGGGGTTCCGGATCTCGGGTGTCCTGGCTATGAACGATCACTCAGACGAGCCGACACCTCATGCCCCATCCTTCGCTCCGCCCCCATGCCCTGGCTGCCGCCATCGCGCTGGCAGGCCTGTCCTGGCAAGCCGTCGCCCAAAACGAACAGGTCAGTCATGTATTCGACCTGCCCGCCGCGCCATTGGGCAGCACCCTGACCCGCATCGCCCGCGAAAGCGGCAACGTGCTCTCGATATCGCCCGCGGTTATTGAGGGCAAGACTGCACAGCCGGTACGGGGCCAGATGACCACGCAACAGGCGATGGAACAGGCGCTGCTGGGGAGCGGGCTGCGCCTGGAGGTCACTCCGAGTGGGAGCTGGAACCTGTTGCCCGTCGCGCAGGACGGGGCGCAGTTGGAGCTGCCAGCGATGTCGATCGTCGGCATGCAGACCAGCGCGCCAACTTTCTCGGTAGGCACCAAGGTGCCGCTGCACTTGCGAGAGGTGCCGCAGACCATCAATGTCATCGGCCAGGAACGCATCCAGAAGCAGAACCTCTATACCCTCGAGGATGCACTGGGTGAGGTCGGCGGCGTGACCGTGCAACGGATCGATGCCAGCCGCCTGAGCTTCTTCTCGCGTGGTTTCGAGATCACCTCGCTTCAGTTGGACGGTACACCGACTACCATGGACAACCGGATCTTCCTGTCGCCGGACCTGACCATGTACGACCGTGTCGAGGTGCTCAAGGGGCCGTCCGGCAGCCTGACCGGCGCCGGCGGTGCGGGCGGCAGCATCAACCTGATACGCAAGCGCCCGCTGGCCGACGCGGCGGTATCGGCCGAAGTGAGCGTCGGCTCCTGGGACAACTACCGTGGCATGGTCGACGTCACCGGCCCGCTGACCGAGGCCGGCAACATCCGTGGCCGCCTGGTGCTCAGCCAGCACAACCAGGCCTTCCCCTACGATGGCAGCGGCAAGCGTGAGTCGAACCAGGCCTACGGCATCGTCGACATCGACCTGACCCCGGAGACCGTCTGGACCATCGGTGCCAGCAACCAGAACACAGACATCCGCGGCGCTCAGCGCTCACTGCCGGCGTTCCGCTACACCAATGCTGCCGGCGAAGCGGCGATGTCGCTGCCAGACGTCTCGCGCAAGAACTTCTACGGCGCCAACTGGAACCGCGACTACTTCTGGAGCACTTCGGTGTTCACCGAGCTTGAGCATCAGCTCGGTGGCGGCTGGAAGACCAAACTGGCGGTGCGCCATGCCGACAACAACTACGACCTGACCCAGGCCTACGCCCGTAATGGCGGCGGCATCGACCCGGCTGACAACCTGGTGTCGATGAACTCGATCATGTTCGACTACCGTGAGAAACAGGACGAAGTCGACCTGTACGCCGACGGTCCGTTCAGCCTGTTCGGCCGTGAACACAAATTGTTGGTGGGGACCAATTATTCGCGTTCGGAGTTTTCCTCCAACGGCGGCTACTTCTCCAGCTTCCTCGGTGATGTGGACCTCTACGCCCCACAGTCGAACTTCGGCTACCCGGCGTTCCCCGATGACGACCGCCTGCCGACCAACGTTGCCAACACCCGCGCCAAGGCGGTCTACGGCAACATGCGCATCAGCCTGGCCGACCCTGTGACCTTGGTACTGGGTGGCCGTGTTACCTGGCTCAACATGCACCGCAGTCAGCACCAGCCTGAAGCCGGCTCGCCGTCGGAAAAGGCCAGCCAGAGCGAGTCGCAGAAGTTCACTCCGTTCTACGGATTGATCTACGAGCTGAACGATACCTACTCGCTGTACGCCAACTACGCTGAGGTGTTCAACCCGCAGCCAGTCAGCAACCTGGACATCAACAACAGCATCATCGATCCGATCGAAGGCAAGCAGCATGAACTCGGCATCAAGGGGGAGTTCCTCGACGGCGCGGTGAACGCCTCGCTGGCAGCCTTCCAGATCGAGGAAGAGAACCGCGCCATCCCCGACATGAACGACCCGAACTCGCGGGCCGTGGTAGCCGGTGGCAAGGCGCGCACCCGTGGCTACGAGATGGAAGTGAGCGGGCAGATGACGCCTGACTGGTTCCTCACCGCCAACTTCACCCACACCTACAAACGCTACGACAGCCCCAACGAGCAGCTGCAGACATACCTGCCGAAAAACATGCTGCGGGTCTGGACCCTGTACAAATTGTCTGGCGAGCTTGAAAAGTGGAGCGTGCAGGGCGGCGTGAGCGTTGTCAGCGAAACCTACAACAAGTTGTACGTGCCTGGCATCGACATGGACGGCACCAAACTACAGCAGAGTGGCTACGCGCTGTACGACGCGGGTGTCGGCTACCAGATCAACGAGCACCTGTCGGCCGACCTGCTCGGCACCAACCTGACCAATAAGAAGTACTACCAGCGCATCAACACCTTCCAGGACGGGAACATCTTCGGTGACCCCCGCGCGGTATCCTTGACCTTGCGCGCCAAGTTCTGACCCGCAGCCACCCGGCTTAATTCGCCATCCAAGCCCGCCCCACAGGTTTCCCGCTGATTCACAGGGCACCTGCGGGGCGAACGTGTCGAACCGCCGTGAAGGAACGAGGAAAACAGGGTGAAACGACCGGCGTTGTACAAGAAAAGTGCCCGGGACCGACAGCGAACGTTGTGGCTGCTGCTGGCTCTGCTGCTGAGCTACCTGTTCATCTGGCCATTCAGCGCCATGGCCGCGTTGGCCCTAAAATGGCTTGGGCAAGCGCCAAGTGAGGCTGTGCTTAGCAGTTCGATTGGCGCCTTCATGCTCTACCCGCCACTGGCGCTCTGGTTGCTGTGCGCTCGTCGGGCCGTGCGCAACGCTCTTTGGCTGGCCTGCGTTTCGCTGGCGCTACTGGCCCTGCTGCATGCGTTGGTGGGGGCGGGATGATGTTCGACAGTGTCCGCCAGGCCATGCTGTGGGCGCACCGGGTGCTGGGCCTGGGTATTTCCACGTTGTTGCTGATCGCGTTTTTCATGGGCAGCCTTGCGGTGTACGACCGTGAGCTGGACAGTTGGATGCTGCCGGCGCTGCGTGTGGCACCAGCCGCCGCGCCGCTGTCGCTGGACCAGCAGGTGTTGCCAAGGGTGGCCGGACTGAGCGAGGGCAAGGCGCTGCTGCAGTGGTATGTGCAGTTACCCGATGCACGCCGACCACTGCTGCGTTTTCAGGCTTGGAGTGTCGAGCGCGAAGGCTTTAGCCGATTCCTGCTGCCTGGCAACGACGGTGTGATGCTTGCTGCAGGTAGCCGTGGCGGCGAATTTTTCTATCGCCTTCATTACACCCTGAACATCAATGCCTGGAACCTGGGTACCCGGCTGCTGGGCCTGGCCGCGGCGGTCGGGCTGATCGCCCTGATCGCAGGGGTGTGCATCCACGCACGGTTGTTCCAGGATCTGTTTACCCTGCGTGCCGACAAGGCACCGCGGCGCCTGCTCGACCTGCACAATCTGACCGGTGTCTTCGCCTTGCCGTTTCACGTGCTGATTCTGCTGAGCGGCCTGCTGATCCTGTTCCCGCTGTACCTGCCAGCTGCCATTGATGCGCTGTATCCAGGCCAGCCCGAGCAGTTCGCGGTGCAGGCCAACGCCGCCTTCAACCGGCCAGCGGCGGGCATGCCGGGGCCATTGGCTTCCATCGACGGTATGCTGGCCGAGGCCCGCCAACACTGGGGCGGCGGTGCACCAGCGTTCGTCAGGGTGTGGCATCCGGGAGACGCCAATGCCTACGTTGAAATCAGTCGCAGCCTGGCCGACCGCCTGAGCCTGGACGGCCAGACCTTATACTTCGATGGCGCCAGCGGGCGACTGCTGCATGCCTCGCGGCTGCTTCCCGCTGCTGCGGTTCTGGATGTGCTGGCCGGGCTGCACGTGGCGCATTTCCATCAGCCCGGCTTGCGCGTCCTGTACTTTTTCGCAGGCCTCAGTGGTTGCGTGATGCTGGCCAGCGGCCTGCTGTACTGGCTAGCCAAGCGCCGCCTGCAGCAGCCTGCCGCGGACAGGGGCGCAATGGCGATTACCTTGCTATGTAGTGCGCTGATCACTGGCATGCCCCTTGCCACGTTGGCCATGCTGGTGGCGAACCGCTGCTTGCCGTTGACCTTGAGCGGGCGTGCTGACTGGGAAGTGCGGGTTTTCTTTGCCGCCTGGCTGCTGGCCGGGCTGCACGCGCTGTGGATGATTGGCCGTTGCGCGCAGGCCCGCGCGCCCTGGGCAGCGCAGTGCTTGGCGATCAGCACCCTGGCGTTGCTGGCCGTGCTGTCGAACGCCTGGAGCACGGGCGATCATCCGTGGCGGGCGCTCAGCCAAGGTTTGTGGGCGGTAGCGGGTGTCGATCTGGCACTGCTAGTCAGCGCCTTGCTTGCCGGCAGCCTGGGCTGGCGTTTGCGACAGCGCGCTGCGATTGGGAACCGATTGGCGGAGGTCAAGGATGCCTGAGTGGCTTACGAGCGGAATGGTGTTGGGCCTGCAGACCCTGGGCTTGGCGTTGCTGGCTCTGAGCCAGGTCGGCCATTGGCAGCGGGTGATGCAGCCGCGAGCGTTCCCCGGTATATGCGGTCTGCGCCTTTCAGCAGCGCTGGTATCGAGTTTGGCATGGCTGGTGGGTTGTGCCGGTTTGGGGTTAGCAACGGGGACGTTGTTCTGGGTACTGGCCCAGGTGCCCTGCGGCCTCGGCGTGAGCCTAATGTTGTGCTGGCGTAAGGCCTGGTTGCGCCGGCTGGGCCAGTGCTTTTGTCGCTGAGCTGATTTCCGAGTTCGGCATCGATCCCAGAGAGCAGTTGGCCAGGAACCTGTTTGCTCAGCACCTGATCACAAAGGTTGATTACTCGAAGCCGGCAGATCAGCCTGCTGCCTTACCAGGAGGCAGGCGACCCCAGCGCCAACTAGTCCTGTAGCGACTTCCCCAAAATTTAAACGCCGGAACCGTGCCCTCCCTCTGCGAGGGATCAAGGTTCGTGGACTTGCTCGCGTCATTCAACCAGCACATGTGAATCGCCGCTGGCTTTCATATGGAAAACAGGTTGCACATCGCGGGGCCTTCTCGAATAAACACTAACCTCAGCTGAGTACCGGAGCGTCCACTAAGGGTCGATAGCTGCCAGTCGTAACCGTCAGCTATCGACCCTTTGCTGTCATTAAATAGAGCGGCGCCGCCTTCGATGCATTGAAGATTGCGGAGCAGACAGAGGCCTGAGAACCGCCAGTGACGGTCGAAGTGTGAACGTCGCTGGCGGACCCTTGGCAGACAGCCATCCAAAGCGCTGTAGCCAGTACGGCCTTATCGCCGGCAATCCGGTTCCCAGAGGAGTATCACCAGCCCTCAGTTAGTGGGAGCCGTGCTTGCCGGACCGACCTCTGCCCGGGAACGTTGCGGTTAGAAGTCAACTGTCGCTGACAGCTGATAGGTTCGCGGCGCCCCCAACCCCAGCGTCTGGGTCAATGGCACACCCCAGTAATCCTTGTCCCCCAGGTTGGCGATGTTCGCACGCAAGGTCACCGGCTTGCTGGCGACCTGGGTCATGTAGCGGGCGCCAACGTCGAAGATCGTGTAACCCGGAATCGACAGGCTGTTCTCGGCATTGATGTATTGCTTTGACTGCGAGGTCACGTTGCCGGTCAGGGTCAGCCCATCCAGGCCGGGGATGTCCCATTCCACCCCCAGCTTGCCCTGCAGCTTGGGGTAGGCAGTGGCGGTCTTGCCATCGTTGGCACCGCCTGCGGTTTTGGTCAGCTTGGGGTCGACATGGGCCACACCACCCATCAGGCGCACGTCGGGCAGAGGGGCACCGAAGAAGGTCCATTCCACCCCACGGTTACGCTGCTCGCCACCGAACGAAAAGATGTTTGTAACTGGGTCTGTGTAGCTGCCAGGGCGCTTGATTTCGTAAAACGCCAAGGTGTGGCTGAACGTGCCCAGGTCGAGCTTGAGGCCGATTTCCTTCTGTTGTGACTTGTAGGGTGCGAACACGTCGCCATAGTTGGCCGCGGTGATCGGTGCGGCCGCGCCTTTGCTCAGGCCTTCGATGTAGTTGGTATACAGCGACAGCTCATCGGTCAGCTTGAACAGAATGGCCCCAGCGGGCGTGGTGGCGTGTGTGTCATAGCCGGGTTTGTTACGTGTGCCGTTAGTGGTGTTGTATGTGTCAGTAACCACTTCCTGGCGACGTACGCCGAGGGTCAGTTGCACACGGTCATCCAGCACCGACAGGGTGTCGGCAATGCCATAGCTTTTCAGGTCGTTTTCGGTGTGGGCAATCAGTGGCCAGGCCTCCGATACCTTCGGCCCCCAGACCGGGTTGTAGATGTTGGTCGTCCAGTTCGAGCCGGCGGCGCGGCGGCCGAAGTCTTTTTGCGTATCACTGTACTGGGTGGCGTTTATCGACCATTGGTGGCCGATGCCGAAGGTGTCGAAATTGCCACGCAGCCCGACCTCGGCAGAGGTCTTGTGAATCTCCATCTGCAACTGGCCCATCGCGGTGGTGAAGTCGCCGGTGCTGTTGTTCACCGTGGCTGTAAGTGCGCCGCTGTAGCGATAGTCGGTCTTGCTGGTGCCGACCGCGCCATAGGCCAGCAGCTGGTCGTTCAGCTCGTACTCACCGCGCAGGATGACGCCCTTGTCCTTGGTTTCCACGTAGGCCCAGTCGGGGTTGAGCAAAGTGTGATTTTTGGGCGGTTTGGGTACTGGCACGCCATCGGCCAGGCCCATGCCGCGGTTCTGGCCGCTGATGTGGTCGTCGGTATCGAACAGGTCGAGCGACAGCTTGCCACGTTCGCCACGCCAGTCCAGGGCCAGCGAAGACAGTACGTTGCGCTGGCGTTGATCGTCGATGGCCGTGTCGCCGTCGCGGTACATGCCGTTGAAACGCACGCCGAACTGGTTGCCCTCGCCGAAGCGCCGGCCAACGTCCACATGGCCGCCAAGCTGGGCGTCGGAAGCGTAGGTGGCGGTCAGCCGGGTCAGCGGCGTGTCACCAGCGCGCTTGGGAATCAGGTTGACGACACCGCCCACCGAACCACCGGGCGGCATCCCGTTGAGCAGCGCCGACGGGCCTTTGAGTACTTCGATACGCTCGTACATCTCGGGTGAGGCGCGGTAGTAGGGTGCCATGCCGAACAGGCCATCGACAGTCATATCGCTGACGCTGGTCTGGAAGCCGCGGATCGAGTAGTTCTCGCTGTAGGTGCCGGTCAGGCCGTTGCTGAACACCGACGGGTCGGTGGCAGCGATGACGTCGGTGATGTCCCGGGCCTGCAGGTCCTGGATGTAGGTGTCGGTGTAGCTGACGGTGCTGAACGGCGTTTCCATGAAGTCTTTGTTGCCCAGCAGGCCCACGCGTCCGCCCGTGGCCACTTGGCCGCCGGCATACACCGGTGGCAGTGAATCGGCAGTGCTGGCGTCGATCAGGGTAGCGGGCAATTCCGGTGCGGCGGGTTTTTCTTCAGCGGCCTCTTGGGGGCGGGGGGCAGCTACCTCGGCGTTTGCGGCGATTGGTGCCAGTGTGCAGCTCCCAAGGGCCAGGCCAATGAATACGGCATGTGCCAGTGGGGTGCGCGGCAGCGCAGGCAATGCCAGGGCAGGGGACGAGAGTGTGTGCAAGGGACGGATGGACACGCGATGGCTCCAGAGGGACGGATGGCTGGTTGTGTTTTTGGTGTTGAAAAGCTAAGACGTAAGGCAAATGAGAATCACGCGCTAACGCAGTGACAGGTATTTGAAAATTGGCAGTGCCTAGTCCTGATAGCCCTTGATCACGTCGTCCGCGATCAAGGCCAGTGAGGTTGGGCTGGCGGCCGTGACGTACCAGGCCTGTGGGTCTACGAACACCACGCGGCCGTGTTTCCAGGCGTTGGTCTGGCGCAGCAGGGGGTTGTCCAAGCTGTCTGCCGTCATCATCGGGCGGTGCTCCATCACGGCGGTGCGGTCCACTACATAGAGGATGTCGGGGTTGGCCTGCTGGATAAACTCGCTGGAAATCGGCTGGCCATGCAGGCCGGTATCCAGCGTGGTAGTGGCCGGCTTGACCCCCAGGTCGTTGAAGACGAAGCCGTAACGCGATTGCACGCCGAAGGCACTGAAGGCGCCGTTGTTGTGCAGCACCACCAGCGCCCGCTCCGGGCGGTCGCGGGTGACGCTGCGCGCCTGGGCCAGCCTGGCCTCCAAAGCGTCAACCTTGCGCTGGGCGAGGTCGTGCTTGCCGAACACTTGGCCAAGGCTGACCAGGTGCTGCCTGACCATGGCGACATGCCCGGTTTTGCTGTCGCGGTAGTCCACATCGAAGTGCAGGGTCGGCGCCATTTCGCTCAGTTCGCCATAGTGGCTGGCCTGCAGCGAGGTGATCAGGATCAGGTCAGGCCGCGCCGCATGCACCCGCTCCAGGTTGGGCTGCACGATCGAACCGACATCTGCCGTTTGCCCGGCATCCTTGTAGCGTGCAAGAAAGTCCGGCACGAAGTCCTTGGGCATGCCCGCCACGGGTACGCCCAGTTGGTCAAGGAAGTCCACTTCGTTCATGTCCAGCGCTACTACGCGCTGTGGCAATTGACTGATCACGGTAGTGCCCAGCTTGTGCTGCACGGTAACCGGCGTGTAGTCGCCATGCTGCGCTGTTTTAACGGTTGCCGCCGTGGTTGCCGTGGGCTCGTTGCAGCCGTGCAGGGCGAGGGTGGCACCTAGCAGAAGCGCCAATGGCCAGCGGCTGGTGGCGTGGTTGCGGTTCATTGCTGTTCTCCGGGTGGGTTGAAGTAATTGCACAGGCGACCGCCCGCGCCGTGGGTGATTTCGAAATCCATCCCGTACAGCGCATGCAGCTGTTGCTCGGTGACCACCTGCTCGACGCTGCCGCTGCAATGCACCCGGCCGCCCTGCATGGCGACGATGCAGTCGGAGTAGGCAGCTGCGAAGTTGATGTCGTGCACCACCAGGATCACCGTGCGGCCGAACTCGTCACATAGCCGGCGCAGGGCGCGCATGATCTGCACAGCGTGGCGCATGTCGAGGTTGTTCAGCGGCTCGTCGAGCAGCAGGTAGTCGGTCTGCTGGGCGATGGTCATGGCCAGAAACGCCATTTGCCGCTGGCCGCCACTGAGTTCATCGAGGTAAGCCTGGCGCAGCGGCTCCAGGGACAAGAATGCAATGGCCTGGTCGACGGCCCGGTGGTCTTCAGTGGTGAGTGCACCGTGGCTGTAAGGGAAGCGGCCGAACTCGACCAGCTCGTTGACGGTCAGGCGCAGGTTGAAGTCGGTCGACTGGCGCAGGGTGGCGATGCGTCGGGCATAGTCGCCAATGGCAATGTTGCCGATGCTTTGGCCGTCCAGGCGTATATCACCGCTGTCGGGCGCCAGTAGCCGGGCCAGCAGCATCAGCAAGGTGGTCTTGCCGGCGCCATTGGGGCCGATCAGCGAGGTCAGCTGCCCGCGCGGGAAGCTGGCGCTTACACCGCTCAGCACCGCCTTGCTGCCGTAGGTTTTGTGCAGGTCGTGGACAGTAATCATGCAGCTCCCCGGTTGCGCACCATCAGGGCGAGGAAATAGGTGCCACACACCAGGTTCACTAGGATGCCGACGGTGGTCCTGTAGTTGAAGACATGCTCGACCAGCAATTGGGCGGCAATGAACACCGCGACGGCCACGGCGCTACCGAGGGCCAGGGTGGCGCGGTGGCGGAAGGTGCCGGCCATGGCATAGGTGATATTGGCGACGAATACGCCCATGAACGCTGTGGGCCCCAGCAGGCTGGTCGACACCGTGACCAGCGCTGCAATCAGCGCCAGCAACAGGCTCACGTTTCGTCGGTAGTCCACACCCAGCGAGATGGCTTGGTCACGCCCGAGTGCGAGCACGTCCAGCACCGGTACGGCCCGGGCCATTAGCACGCACAAGCCCGCCACCAGCACCCCCGAATACAACAGCAACTGCGGCGATGCCCGGTTGAACGAAGCCTGGGTGTAGCCCAGCAGCATCGAAAACTCGCCGGGGCTGACTTTCAGCTGGACGAACTGGGTGAACGTGGCCATGACCATGGTCAGCACCAGGCCGACCAGCAGCAGGAAGTGCACGTTGCTTTTGCCATCGCGAAACAGCCAGCGGTGCAGAGCCCAGGAGTAGCCGAGCATCAGCAGCACCGAGAGCAGGAAGTTACCGTCACTGCCGAGCACGGTCAGCCCCTGCACGCCCATGCCCAGCACCAGCAGCGCCTGCAGCAGCAGGTACACGGCCTCGTAGCCCATTATCGCCGGTGTGAGGATGCGGTTGCCGGAAAGGGTCTGGAAGGCGATGGCTGAGCAGGCTACGCAGACGCCGCCGATCACCATGGCCGCCAGACGCACAAGGCGCTTGGGGATGAGGTAGGCGAAGTCCGCCCCGGCGTTGACGAATACGAACAGCGTGGCCAAGACAACAACGGCCAGCCACACCCAGTGTCGGCCTTTCATCGCTGCCTCCAGATGATCAGCCCTAGGAACATCAACCCGCCCAGGCCGCCTGCAGTCAGGCCGATGGGTACTTCGAACGGGTAGATCAGCAGCCGCCCGAGCAGGTCGCAGACCAGCAGTAAGGCCGCACCGCCCAGTGCCACCAGTGGCAATGTGCGGCGCAGGTTGTCGCCATGGCGCAGGGCGACCAGGTTGGGCACCACCAGGCCGACGAAAGGGATGGCGCCGACGATGATCACACTGGCCGACACCGTCACTGCCACCAGCAGTAGGCCCAACGTCACATTGGCGGTGTAGTTCAAGCCCAGGCTGGTGGCCATGCCTTCGCCCATGCCCAGCACGGTGAAGCGCTGTGCGTACAGGTAGGTGAGCAGCACAATCGGTACGATCAGGTAGAGGATTTCGTAGCGGCCCTGCACCACCTTGGAAAAATCACCCAGCAACCAGCCCTGCATGCTTTGCAGCAGGTTGAAACGGTAGGCGTAGAACTCGGCCAGCGCACTCAGCACGCCGCCGTACATCAGGCCGATGACTGGCACCAGCGCTGCGTTGCGGGCGCGTATGCGGCGGATGATGGCGACAAACAGCAGGCTGGCGGCAAAGCACACGGCCAGTGCGAACAGCATGCGCAGCAGTGCCCCGGCCGCGGGCGCCAGGCCAAGCGACAGCAGGATGCCCAGGCGCGCGGCATCGAGCCCGCCGGTGGTGCCCGGCTCGACGAAGCGGTTGCGCACGATCTGTTGCAGGATCACCCCGCATACCGCTAGCCCGACCCCCACCAGTATCAATGCAACCAGGCGAGGCAGGCGGCTTGCGGTCAAGGTCAGCCACGCGTCGCCTTGCAGGGTAAGCAACTGACCCCAGGCAAGCTCACGAACGCCGACCGCCAGTGAGGCCACGCACAACAGCAGGGACAGCATGAGCCATGCAACACGCATCACTCGTGTTCCACCATGGGTGCCCCGATGCGCCAGCCGCTGGCGGCATGGCGCTGTTCGAGCATGCGGGCATAGCGTCCGCCATTGGCGCGCAGTGTTGCCGGTGCGCCTTGCTCGACAACCCGCCCGGCGTCCAGCACCACGATATGGTCGGCCATGGCCACGGTGCTGAGCTGGTGCGCGATGACCACCAAGGTGCAATGCCCACGCAGGCTGTGCAGGGTTTGGGCAATCACAGCCTGGTTCTCGGCATCGAGGGCGGCGGTGGCCTCGTCAACCAGCATTACTGGCGCTTGCCTGATCAGCGCACGGGCAATGGTGACACGCTGGCGCTCGCCACCGGAAAGCCGCGCACCGCCTTCGCCCACGGGGTTGTCGAGGCCCCCAGGCAGCCGTTCGAGGGTGTGCGCCAAGCCGGCCATGTGCGCCGCTTGCAGTACCTCGGCGTCGCTTGCATCGGGTTTGCCAATACGGATGTTGTCGGCGATGCAGCCCTGGAACAGCCAGGTATCCTGCAGCACCTGGCTGACTGTGTCGGTCAGGCAGGTGTGGGCGATCTGCCGCACGTCGACGCCGCCAACCCGCACACTGCCTTCGGTGGTATCGAAGAACCGTGCAATCAGGCGCATCAGCGACGTCTTGCCTGAGCCCGAGGCGCCGATGATGGCTGTCATGCTGCCTGCGGGGATGTGCAGGTTCACGTTCTGCAGCACGTCTGGGCCGGCCGGGCTGTAGCGCAAGCTCACCCCTTGCAAGTCGATTGCGCCGTCCGCTGGCCGCTGAGGCGATGCAGGTTCTGATAATGGCTCGGCTGCCAGGATCCGTTCGATTTCCTGCAAATGGCTATGTGCCCCGCGCAGGATCTCGACATGGTTAGTCACGTCCTGCAGGGGGTCGATGAAGCGGCAGACCAGCGCCAGTGCCACGATCACCGCCACTGCGTCCTGCGCCTGGCCACCCGCCAGGTTGCCGAACCACGGGCCGGCGGCTACCAGCAGTGCCGCGAACGTTGCCTGTACGGCCCAGCTGTTGAGCAGTGCTGACAGCGAAGCACGAATGATCAGGCCCATGCCGCTGCTGCGCTGCTGCTCCAGGCTTTGCGCCAGCAAGCGCGTGCCACCGCCAGCCCCATTGAAAGCCCGCAGCACTGACTGTGCCTGGGCAAACTCGACCATACGCTGGCTGGCGGCGGCGAAGTGCTGGTGAAAGGCCTGATCGGCGCGGCGCCCCAGGCGTGCGCTGAACAGCAGCACTGCAACCAGAGCCGGCAGCGCCAGCAGGGCGATCAGGCCCAGCGGGGGGTGCAGGATGAAAAGCGCTACCACCAGTACCAGCGCCGTGACGCTGCCACTGATCAAGGGCGTGAGCACATGGGCTGGCAGTTGCGCCACGGCCATCGTGCCCTGGGTGATTACATGCCCGAGCCGGGCAGTGTTGTTGGGGGTGAACCAACCCAGAGGCAGCTGTGCCACATGGGCGCCAATGCGCTGGCGGCCGCCTTGCAGCACCGCTACCGCCAAGCTTATGCCAGCCTGTTCCACCCGGCGTCGCCAGGCCCAGCACAGCAACATGCCGGCAGCGAGCCCGGCCAGCCAGGCACTGGCAGCGCGTATTTCGCTGTTCAGCAGGTGCAGCATGATCGGCGCCAGCGCACTGATGGTCAGGCCACTGAATACCCCGTACAGCACGCTCATCAGCAAATAACGGCGCCAGGCCGGGGCGCTTTCGCCCAGCAGTCGAACGAAGGTTTTCAGCATGCTGGCAGCGCCTTTTTCACGGTGTCCTGATAACCACCCTGCGCCCACAGTCGTGCATAGAGGCCGTTGCGGGTGAGCAATTCTGTGTGGCGCCCTTGTTCACACAGGGTGCCTTGGTCCAGCACCAGGACCTGGTCGGCATGCATCACCGTATCCAGCCGGTGGGCGATGACCAGCAAGGTACGACCCCGGGCGAAACGCGACAGGGCATCCTGGATCGCTGCCTCGCTTTCGGCATCGGCGGCTGCAGTAGCCTCGTCCAGAATCAGCACGGGTGGGTCGAGCAGCACGGCGCGGGCTATGCTCAGGCGTTGTTGCTCACCCCCGGACAATTGCGCGTCCTCGCCTACCACCGAGTCATAACCACGGGGCATTTGCAGGATGCGTGCGTGAATGTTGGCCAAGCGCGCAGCCGCTTCGACTTGTTCGCGGGTTGCAGTCGGTCGGCCCAGGGCGATGTTGTCGACCACGCTTGCATGGATCAGGCGCACCTCCTGCAGCACAAAACCTATGCGTCGGTACAGTTCGCGGCTTTCGATCTGCTTCAGGTCGACGCCGCCCAGGGTGATGCGCCCGGCATCGGGGTCGAAGAAGCGAAGCAGCAGGCGCGCCAGGGTTGACTTACCGGCGCCAGAGGGGCCGACGATGGCGGTGGTGGTGCCGGGGGCCAAGGTGAAGCTGACGTCATTGAGCACGTTGTTGCCGGGGGCGTAGGCATGACTTAGATGCTCCACGCGTACTTCGCTGCCGTTGGGCAGGCTGCCAACCGCCGGGGCCGACAGCACCGGGGTGTCCAGCAGGGCCTGTACACGCTGGGCCGCCCCCACCGCGTTGTTGAGGTCGTGGGTGATGTAGTGCAACAGTTGCAGCGGCGCGCACAACCCAGGTGTGACCAGGGCAAAGGGCAGTATCTGTAGCGGCTCAATCCAGCCGAAGGTCACGAACAGCATGCCAGCCAGCAACACCACGCTCAGTACCGTCACCGGGGCGATCAAGGCATTGGCCCGAGCCATCGCCGCAACCAGTGGGCGGGTGAAACCGGTGAAGGTGTCGGCAAAGGCCTCGACCGCTGCACGGTAGCGGTCCTGCGCGTTGCCGCGCCCGCCGAATGCTTTGACCAGCGGCATGCCATTAACGAACTCGACCACCGCGTTGTCGATGCGCCCCATGCCCGCAACCACATCCCCCATATGCGCGGCGCTGGCCTTGATGGCCCGGTGCAGAAACAGGAAGAACGCCGGAAAGGGCAGCAGCACGACCACGGCAAGGCGCCAGTCCATGGCGAACAGGTAGGCCACGGAAATCAGCACGGCGCCCACGGCGCGGCCCAGCGTGGTGAAAAAGTGCGCGGTCAGGCTATGCAGTGTGCCGATGTCGTCCTGCATGGCCCGCTTCACTTCGCTTGATGCCCGCTCGCTGAACCAGCCGAGCGGTACTTGCATCAGGCGCTGGCCGATCGCAACGCGCAGGTGATGGGTGATGCGATTGTCGGCCTGGTGCGCCAGCATTTCGGCCGCGGTGATCACGGCCATGCCGATGAAAAGGCTGGCGATGCTGGCTGCAATGGTCCTGCCAATGGCGCCCGATGTGGCTGGTTCGCTCAACGCCAGGTGTGCGATGTGCGCAATACCGGCCAGCGGTACCAAGGCCAGCATTGCACCCGCAGCGGCCAGCACTGCCGACACGGCCAACCGCCCACGAATGGGGGAGAGCACACGGCTGAGCGGGCTGCGGGCTTTGCTTGTTGAAGGGGTGGCATGGTCAAGCGGCGTTGAAGAGTCAGACATGAAGCGGGCCTGGAAAGCTGCAAGTTAATTAGTTGCATGACTATAAACTAATTTGCGAAAACCCGACAAGACAGCTACAAGACTGTCTTCACAAAGCCTGGAGTAACCGATGCAACCACCACAACGCACGCCCGGACGCGGTCGCCCTCGCACCATCACCCGTGAACGGATTGCTGACGTAAGCGTCGTCATCGGTCTGCCCAACCTAACCTTCGTTGGTGTGGCCGCTGCGTTGGGCGTAAGCCACATGGCGCTGTACAAGCACGTGCCGAACATCGAAGCACTCAAGTGCCTGGTTGCCGAGGAGATCTTCCAGCGCTGGCAGATCCCGAGAGCGGAAGATGCAGGCGACGAAGGCCTGCAGGCTTACCTCATGCGCTTTGCCATTTCCGTGCAGGCCTTCGTCAAGGCGCACCCGGGGCTGACGCCGTATGTGATCCGTCGACTAGCGGCGACTGACGCGATGATTGGCAAGATCACCGAGCATCAGGCACACATTGCCCAAGCCTATGAATTGAGTCTGGAGCAGTCCCGCTCATTGCTGTCGACAGTGGCGTTCCACGCATTTGCGGTGGCCGATACGGTGTACACAGTGACTGGGCGCGAACCACTGTTAGGTGCTGATAGGGTGGTGGAAGAGTCGGAGATGGAAGTTGAACTATTTGAAGGTATGAAGGCGCTAATTATTGGTGCATTGGTAATTTGGGGAGCGTCGAACGGGTGAACGTACGTCTCGAGTACCAAGGGTGATGGTGATGGCTTAGTTTAGGTTGCCACGGTAACCATTGCTCTCGCAGTGGGTGCATTGGATCGATAACGGTTGGTCATGGCTGACTGTTATCGACCCGAAGCTGCCGGTCTGTAACGTTACTTCTCGCGCATGGTCTGTTAGCAGAGGCGTTGTTGCATATCTCTAAGTCGGATGTTCTGGTATAGAAATACCCCTACCCAAGTCACGGACGACGACCATGCAGATACGCAAGATGACTCAGGAAGACCTGCCAAGCGCCAACGCCCTGTGCTTGGAGGCGTTCATGCTAGCGGTTGCGCCATCGCTGTCGGCCCAGGGCGTGGAAACCTTCGCAAAAGTGGTTGCTCAGAAGGCGTTTGCCGAACGAATGGTAAGTGACAACCTGATGCTGGTTTGTGTCGCGGAGGGAACCCTGGTCGGGCTGATCGAGCTGAAGGAAGGGCGCCATGTGGCGATGCTGTTCGTTGCGCCGGCCTGGCAGCGCCACGGCGTTGGGAGGCGCTTGATGAATGCGGCTCTGGAGCAGGCCAGGACCAATGTAGTAACAGTTAGAGCGTCGCTATCTTCAGTGGCCGCTTATGAACGTTACGGTTTTGCGTTGGCAGGGGAAGTGGGCGAGCTTGCCGGGCTGATCTACCAACCGATGGAGAAGCGGTTGACCATTTGAAGCGCCGTCTACGACCCAGGCTGCTGTTCTTAATGACTTCAAATGGCCGTTAGGGGCCTTGCGCCAAGGGCCGTAATGGGTCGAAAGCGGTCGGTCGCGATCAGCTACCTGCGACCTGTAGCCGGTCAGCGGCGACACAGGCGCGGACGTTGTAATCGACCACTCGCTTGACGTTTACCCATACCCTCATAGGTTCTCCAGTCATTGATGTTGGGGCGGCGGGCAGGGGGGGCAACGACGGCAGCGCAGTATTGGCGGATGGGGATCGTCCGTTTCGAGTAGCGGGGTGAATCAGGGGGAGCCGGGCTGGGAGGCGCAGGCATCGAGGTCTTCGAGAAACGCCTGCAGGATGGGTGGGCGAGATACGCCGCGGCGGGTGACCACATCGAACGGCGAGCAGAGGTCCAGCAGGCTGGCACCCAGGCGACGCATGTCGCCCGTCTTGATCCATTGCTCGGCGAAGTGCACTGGCAAGAAGCCGATATAGGCGCCGGAAATGATCAGGATCGCCGCTGCCTCGATGTTCTCCACGGTCGCATCGGCCTTGGTGATGCCCAACTGCTCCAGGTCGTACTGCTGCATGTAGCCGCGGACCACGATCCGGCTCTGGCGCACGTCCTCCATCAGCCGACCGTTGATCGCGTTGCTGGCGAACAGCGGGTGGCGCCGGCCACAGTAGAGTCCCAGGGCCTCGTCATACAGCGGCTGGTAGGACAACCCCGCGACCCGCAATGGGAAGTGGCCGATGGCCAGGTGCAGCCTGCCGTCGAGCACGCGCTCTTCGAGTTCCGCCGGGGCACCGATACAGATGTGCAGGTGGGCATCGTGCCCACGCGAAACAAAGCGCTGGGTGGTGCGCGGCAGGGGCGAGACGGGGTCGGTCAGGGTGGAGTCGATGATGCCCAGGTTGAGCTTGCCGCTGATGTGCTGCTTGAGCACGTCGGCGTCCATGCAGAAGCTCTCAACGGCACTGAGCAGGCGCAGGGTCGCTTCATGGATGGCCACCCCTTGCTCGGTCAGGCGAAAGCCACTGCGCCCGCGCTGGCAGAGCTTGACCCCCAGGCGGGTTTCCAGGTGCGACATCTGTTCGCTTATGGTCGACTGGCCGGCATTGAGCGCGGCCTGTGCCGCAGAAAAGCCGCCGCACCTGACGATCGTGGTGAATACCCTGAGCAGTTTAAGGTCGACATCGTGCAGCTGGATCACCGTAGCCTCCCGGCCGCGATGGCGGCGCCCGCCACTTCGGCGCAAGAGCCGCCAGACGTGTTCAACCACAACCTGGAAACCGTGCCGCGCCTGTACCGGGCGGCACGGCCGGGCTCGGACTTCGAGTGGTCGTTGGACCTGCTGGAGCGCTTCAAGCAACGCCTGCCGGCGGTACCGACAAAGTCCGGCCTGATGCTCGGCCTGGGCGAGACCGATGCCGAGGTGGTCGAGGTGATGCAGCGCATGCGTGAGCATCAGGTTGACATGCTGACCCTGGGGCAGTATTTGCAACCGTCCCGCAGCCACCTGCCGGTGCAGCGCTTCGTGCACCCTGACACCTTCGCCATGCTTGCCGAGCAGGCCTTGGCGATGGGGTTCAGAAACGTGGCCTCCGGGCCGCTGGTGCGCTCGTCTTACCACGCTGACCGGCAACTGCAAGCAGTTTAAGGGTTCAGATCACCATCATTCGCGGTAAGTGCCTTTTTGCTTGGCGGCGTGAACCGCGAGTGCATCCATGAGTGGGGGGCGACAAGCAGTCGTAAGGTTCCAGGCCAAGTACACGCAGACGCTCGCGAATTGCCGCCATCTGTGCCGGTGGCGTGCCGCTTTCGATCACCGAGGACACGAAAGCGGCAAATGCCAGGATGAGGCCTTAGTTCACCATCACTTCGTCCAGTGCCTGCTCAAGGGTGCTGACCGTGCGCTCGATATTGTGCAGTTTTTCGAGCCCGAACAGTCCGATGCGGAAGGTCTGGAAGTCGGCCGGCTCGTCACATTGCAACGGCACTCCGGCGGCTATCTGCAGGCCGTGCTCGACAAATTTCTTACCGCTCTTGATATCGGCATCATCGGTGTAGCTCACCACTACGCCCGGGGCCTGGAAGCCGGCTGCGGCCACGCTCTTGATGCCTTTGCCGGTCAACATGGCGCGCACCCGATCGCCCAGAGCCTGCTGTTCGCCGCGGACTTTGTCGAAACCGTAGGCTCGCATCTCGTTGATTACTTTGTTAAATCGCGCGAGAGAGTCGCTGGGCATGGTCGCATGGTAGGCATGCCCGCCCTGTTCGTAGGCCTGCATGATCTGCAGCCACTTTTTCAGGTCGCAGGCGAAACTGCTGCTTTGCGTCTGCTCGATACGCTCCAGGGCCAAAGCACTGAGCATCACCAGGGCGCAGCAAGGGGAGGCGCTCCAGCCTTTCTGTGGAGCGCTGATCAGCAGGTCGACTGCGCATTTTTGCATATCAACCCATATCGTGCCTGAGGCGATGCAGTCGAGCACGAACAGGCCGCCCACCGCATGCACAGCGTCGCCGACGGCCCGCAGGTAATCGTCGGGCAGGATAATCCCGGATGAGGTTTCAACGTGGGGGGCGAAGACAATCTGCGGCTTGTGCGCCTTTATCGCCGCCAGCACTTCGTCCAGAGGGGGCGGAGCGTAGGCAGCCTGGCGACCAGTGTCGACTGGTCGGGCTTTCAGCACCGTGGTGGCCGCCGGGATGTTGCCCATCTCGAGGATCTGGCTCCAGCGATAACTGAACCAGCCGTTGCGTATCACCAGGCATTGCTGACCGGTGGCAAACTGGCGCGCTACCGATTCCATGCCGAATGTACCGCTGCCGGGCACTACCGCAACAGCCTGGGCGTTATAGACCTGTTTCAGGGTACTGGAAATGTTCTTCATCACGCCTTGAAACGTCTGCGACATGTGATTGAGCGAGCGGTCGCTGTACACCACCGAGTACTCGACCAGCCCCTCAGGATCAATGCTGGGATAAAGCTTCGACATGGGTGACTCCTTTGGCAGAGATGTCATTGGTATCGACCCTGTACTTAGCCTTGTCAAATGCCAAGATTGACCGGCACTGATGAAATCCATGTAATACCGCGGCGCCTGCTTCGCGGCTGAAGCCGCTCCCACACGGGGGGCATGGCGTTCTTGCCGGCCAAGCGTGAAAGCCTTGATCCATAGCGCCTGGGCCATTTGCGCGATGAGGTGTTGGGGATCGTGCTCAGAGACTGTCCGGATCCCCAAAAAAAATTTGACCATTCATTTAAATCAATAAGTTATGAATAGAAAAATGATTTTGTACCCCCAGATGTACCCTTGTTTGCAGCAGTTGCGAGTGGACAACAGTGGACGCCTCGAGGAGGTGGACTAGTAGGTGTTCCCCCTCGTTAAGGCGCGCAGCTTATGGCTTGGACTCGCGCCAGTCGCTACGCGCAGCTGCAATCAGCGCATCCCAGTCATCAGGAGGGTAGCCGCGGCCCAATATCTTCTCGAATACGGCGTAGGGATCGGATTTGCTGCCTGCAGACCGTAGGGTGTTTTCGTCGTTGATCCATGTATAGACGATAACCTTGGACCTTGAGTCGTAGCGAAAGAACAGGCGAAAGCGCCTGCCGATTTTGGCCCGCCGTCAATGTCGGTAGGCGGTGCCCAGCCTGTTGCCTTGGCGAAACTCATCACGGCCCTGGTCGGTAGGCACAGCCTCCATGATGAGATGACTCAATGCCCGAAACAGCTTCACGTTGGCGTTGCTTTCAAAACCTTGCGGGTCGTTCTGCTCAGCCCGGGCGGCGGCTTCTTGCAATTTGCGTAGCTGTAAAGTCACACCTTCATGGAACAACAGTGTCCAGCCATGTCGCAGCATCAGATCGCGACCTCACCGTCGATATCTTCGTCCAGACTTACCCGGTGGTCCGCATTAGCGAGCATGGTTTGCGCCAGGTCGTCCGGGAGTGTGGTGACGTTGCGTCCGCTTCGGATATCCGCCTCCAGCAAACTCAGGAACGCACCGATGGCGGGGTCTTCATGGATGGCTTCTACGCGGCTGACCACGACGTCCCCGGCGCGTACGTCGAATGCAATTTTTTGACACCGGTGTCAACACCCAAAAGCTGGCGAACGGATTTGGGCAGTGTGGCCTGCCCCTTCGAGGTCAATGTGGCGATTTCGTGGATGGGCAGGCATGAGCGCGCTCCCGAAAGTATTGATTGGATGGTTAGGAACAGTCCTTACATGGTCAATCTTGGTTTTCTGCTGATCAAGCATAGGCGGGGCGGACGCTCGGTAGCGCCGCAGGAGTAGTTACACCATCTCCCGGGACACGACCCATCAGTTTTCGTGAACGTACATGAGCTGTCTGAAATCCTGCTCGACAGCCTTTCTGGCCTCATGCATTTGGTATTCCACTTTCTCGAACAGTTTTTGCAAGTTAGGCGTTTCTCCTTGTCCCAGTGACTCGCCTGAACGCATGGCTACTCTGGACTGATCCAATGTTTTTGCCGCTGCGACATAAAAGCTGGAGATCTTTTCTGAGGTCTTCCTTGAGAAATAGATTTTGTTTTTTTCGTAGCTTTCAACAAAGGCATCGAATTTGGGTAATGCAAATTCATAGGCCTGTTGGATTGACGGTCGTTTCCTTCCGAAATAATCCGGGCGGATAGTGTCGTATATCGCTTCATGAAGATCGACGAGCAGCTTGTAGCATTCGTCGATGAACATAGCTCTTTTCTCGATCAGCTTGGCATGGCCCAGTTGCACCGCGTGACGTTCGATTTGTAATTCATGCTCAAGGCATTGTGTCTGACGAGCGTGTTCGGTTTTGAGCTGCTCTATAAAAATTTCGTTGCGGGCCTTCTCTTTCGAATTGATCCGGTCCCTCCAAACATTGCCCAGCCATGCGGACAAACCGGCAATGGTGACGCCGCTACTGATCAGGCCAGTTAAAGAGTTGAAAAAATCATCCATGCTGCATTGCTCTCTTGCAAAAAAATGGTTGAAAAAGTAGCGCTCATCAGACTTTCTTCGGCCCTCAGATATGCCCCCAATGTAGCAATCCACTGGAAGTGAATGGCGCTCCATGGTTTGTGGAAAGGCAGAAATGATCAACTGAACAGCCTGCCCGACGACGCCCAAAGACTCTCAGGGGCGCCGCAAAACATTTTTACATGGCTCTACGGTGGTTTAAGACCATAAAAACTAATAATGCCCTCAGTTTTGCCCCCAGATACACAGGGTACGAGAGCCCTCGCAACCGGCGACTTCTCACGGACTCCAGTATGGCAGTTGATGGCTTTCGGTATAATCCCTCATTGGATCTGGAGGTAGGGTGCAGGGCTCATCAAGGACAAGCTAATCCGCTCTCGTAGCAATCGCCCAATGCAGCTGTTCAGGGTATATGTTGACCCTGGGCAAACGATGCCGGTACGGGGAGAGACAGGGTGGCTGCTCACCACCGAAACGTCGGTGGCGGCGACAGTAGGAACATGCCGTTTAGATTTCCAGGCTTGGCTGTTTGATCAATAAGGGTTTAAACCTCTGCTTCCCAGGGGCGGCGCACGAATCGGACATAGACGCCCAAGGCGTCAACTGGTGATGAGTATTTCCTTATCCCGACGTCGGAGCTGATTAGAAGGATCGGTGCACTCGGTTTCGCGGGGACCTCAGTCACCAACCAAGGGGCGAGGCTTTGCACAGGCCGGTGTAGGAATGCTGTTTCGCGCCGTAGCCCCATTGCCTCACGTACGTTCTCCTTCGAGGAACTGCGCACGTCTTTGCAACTGATGCCCGCAAAGACCTGCAAGTGAGACGGACGCTCTCCCGCGCCAGGTTCAAGTACACAGACGTCAAGCTCGTGTCGGGCCTGGCGGGGGGCGTTTCCCGGAGATCCGCCGTTATGCGCCCAGCTCAGCGACTCAAACTCGACCGACGTCCAAGCTTCCCCTACTGGTCGGCCAACGGCATCGAGCAGATCAAAGTGTGAGAACCTCTGGCGATCAGCTAGAGCTGGTTTACTCGCCACAATCACCTCAGACGCTTTACCTCCTTTGGAGGGTGGCCGATGAATGATTGACCCTTTAGGGTGTGCACGCCGAAATACCCTCAGCAAACGAGCTAGAACCAGCATTTCGTACAGCTTATCGCGGGTCATCGCTTGTAGTTGCAGAGGGGGAGGCGCTTTCGCGGCAATATCGAAGAGCGCGCCCACAGCTTTGACCAAGTCAGGTGCTGCCGGTTGGTTCTTCTTATTTTTTTTGGTGCTTGCCGCCAGGGGTGATGGAGTCGTACTCATAAATCCTCCTTGGTCTCTCGTGGGAGAAATTTGAGCAACGCTTCACGTAACGCAATTTGCTGCTTCGTCGGGCGCCGTCCAAGGTTATGTCGTAGGTTGGTTTTTCGGTTGCCGACGCGCATATGCATTGACTCGACCTGCTGGTCGCGTGCGAGCAACTCGTTGAGTTCGCGGCGAACTGCTTGTTCGGTTCCGCTGTTCACCGGAAAAGCGAGCACCATCAGTAACGACAGGGCCTCTTCAAATCGCTCTTTGGTCTCGCTGCGCCTCGCGGATTCCGCGTAGCCGCTGCTTGTCCTATTACGCTGTGGCTCCTCTCCAAGGGGCTCATCAGGCTCGACTGGCGCGCTGAGCTTGGCCAGCTCCATGAACTGGTGCACCAATGGTCCCTCATACGTGCAAGCTCGTCGATGTATCTCGCGAAGTGCCTGTTCCAGGTCTTCCCCACCTTGTAATGTGATCTGCATGTTTCCTCCATGATTGTTTCAGTGTCGCGGGTCAGACCGCTAGGCCGTATTTTTTCAGAGACGACTGTGCGACCTTGACTCATCCACTGATGTCTCGAACCTCTGTCCTGCTGGCTCGGCAACCAGGTTTAACGCAGTATCGAGTCAGACTTAGTCTCTGAAGCAGCGCTGCTGAGCAGCCAAATCAGCGCAGGGGATTGCTTGACGTGTTCTGCCATGGTTGTCATTGCAACCTTGAGAGGCGGGATAGTCGACACCACGACATCGTAATTCTCGGCAGGCTGTAAGCGAACGCCAATGATGACACTTTTGTCTTCTTGTTCGCGGGCATAAGCAATAAAGCCATTCTCCAACGGATGCACATATTCTCCAGTCCGCACGTCGGGATAGTTCGGGGCCTTGTGGAAATCACTTCGTAGTGCAATGACTTTGGTCACGGCCTTGAAGGCCGGGCTGAAGTTGTCGGTTAGGTAGTCGAAGCTCATGGCAAATAGCACGCTAATGATAAGAGCACCTGCACCATGGAACATGATCATACTGCGCGATTGTTTGAATTTAGCCTGAAAGTCGAGGAGCGCGGCCAAGCGGGTCATATGTTGCCAAGTTGCTTCGAATGGCAGGCTGATCATCGCGATGACCATGATCAGCACTGCTGTCAGACCAAGGAGTATTGCCACCACAAGCAGCCACGATGGAATATAGAACAGTAACGCGAGAAAGCCGACTGTCAGATCAAAACTTTGAGGGGGCAGCCCTAACGTCTCGGCAACCGCGAAACGCGCGCATGCTGTGGATATCAGCAGTGCAAGCAGATGCATAATGATGAGGGGCATTTTGGCGAATGGCTTATCCCATGCTGTATGGAGCCAGCGGGCGAAAGGGATGCACCAGGCAATGAATCCGCAGATTATCAATGCAGCCGTGACCGTCGTCCCGATGGTAAGCGCGGATATGCCTGTGTATTGGGAAGCTGCCATCGTGATGAGGTACGTAACTACCGAGGCGAGATAGAACCGTTGGGATACGGAATATTGCTGCAATTTGGCGAGCAGTTTTACTTTCAGAGCTATCATTTTCATCCTTGAACTTCTTTTCAGTGCTTCTAGAATCCATGCGGATAGCAATGCTTGGCCGCCTTGATGTACGTCCTGTTCTGCCAGTTGAGGTGGATGACCCCTAGGCGGCCCATCAAACCCCCACGAGTTCAGTTTATTTATGTGGGCACGAATGACGAATCAATCGGCTGGCAGACAATTCGCCACTTCCCGCGTACGCCGTCTTCGACCCAAGTGCCATCCAGCACATTCGAGCCTTCGAAGCGGTGCAGCGTTGCTTTGCCGTCGAAGCCTTCTGCTTGCAGTTCGTAATGCCCCGGGCCTTTTGCCTGGCCTCGGTATTGCCAGGTCTGCCCCGCGTCGTCATAGGATACGGTGATAAACTCGATGTCGATCGTAACCTTGCAGGGTTGATCAAACGACGCGGCACTGCTGGGGCGGAAGGTGTCCATTTTGGCGTACATGTTGGCGTCCTTGTAAAGATATGAGGAGCTGTTCAGGGCAGCAGCCAAATGCTGTTTGGGGTGGTGGACCGGATGCCGACTGCCTGGCACTGCTCCAGAATCGGCAGAATGTAGGTGATGTTGGTACGGCCCGGCTTGCCTTCTGCTCTGTAACGAGCCGCTTGGCAAAGTGGGCCGGCTTTTTCGTACGTATGGTTGGAGCTGATTTCCACAGCCTGTGCTTGGCCGAAATGATTGTTACCGGCGAGGTAGTCCAACGTTTGCTGGAAAGCTGCTCGAGTCAGCACCAACTGCGAGTCTTCCGATCCGGTCTCAATCACAACGCGATTTGCATCAACAGTCACGATACGGAAGCGGGCGCTACGCGACGGTGTTTGCAGTTCCTTGCCTTGCAGGCGGCTGACCAATGCCCAGAGAGTGTTGTCGACTTGAGTGATGTGCTGCATGGGATAATTCCTTCGTTGCTGAACGGACGCTAGCTTTAGCCTGAAGCGACTTATGGAATCTTGATACCCAACGCATTCAGCGATGGCGTATCCATCCGGCCATTCACGGTCAGCCCACTGTCCATCTGAAAGGCCATCAACGCACCACGTGTCGCCTTGCCCATCACCCCATCAATGGTGCCTTGGTAATACTGGCGCACCATCAGCGCGGTCTGCACACGGGTTACCAGGTTGCTTTTCTGCTCCTTGGTCGCGCGTTTCTTTGAAGTGTTCGAATTTGTCCCGCTGGTAGTGCCAGACGACTGATAAAGGCTGTTGCTGCTTGACGTGCTGCTCGAAGCACTCGGCGCGCTGTAGCTTCGGGTGCTGGTAGCGGGTGGGCTGTAGTAGCGAGGTGCGCGATAGCCACCCGAGCCGCTGTAGTGAGAACTGTGCGAACTGTGGGACCGGTGTGAACTGTGTGAGCGATGTGCTGCATAGATGTTCACGGTGTCTGGCGCATTGAGCGTATCGGCAAATACCGGGGGCTGTAGCTTGTCGTTGGGTTGCCAGTTCGCCTCGGCGAGCGACAGATTGCCCGCCTGTGCCAGGGTGGTACCTGCCATTGGCAGCAAGCTGATCCCACTGATGAGGACTTTCCAGCGGTCGAGCAGTTTCACTGTGCACTCCTTGCATAGGCGCTAAAGGCCTCGGTCGATAGTCGTTGTACGCCGCGGCTCTGCCATCGGACGGTGTGGGATTTGAAGAAGCCAGAGCAATGCTTGACGGCAGCGCATTGCTGGCAGGTATCGATGAACAAGTTCTTCCAGTCCGAGATGCTCTGGCGGGCGAAACGCGAGAGGTGGGCCGGGATCAGGCACAGGGGCAAGTTGTAGATCGAAACCAGCACTCCCCGGTTAAACAGGAAATACACGGCCTGGCTCAACGACTCTTGATAGTCCAGCGGGTCAACCCATAGTTCTTCGTAGTTCTTCCTGGCCAGTCCGGTACTTTCGATACCCATCAGCGCAACATGCCGCACGAAGGGCAGGTTCCTGAACACATAATGAGCAAGTTCGGGTAAGCGTGGCGTGGTCAGGCGATTGAGCACCACGCGTATCTCGATGATCTGGTTGGCGCGCGCCAGGTTGTAAAGACCTTGCAGGGTTTCGCTGAACGCGCCTGGAGCCTGTACCACATGGTCATGGTCTTCGGCATTGTCGGCATACAGCGGGATGCCCCAACTCAACTGAGGGTGGCCGATGGCAGAGAGCGCTGCGATCCAGCTCGGGTCTTGGAACAGACGCCCGTTGCTGAGCACATGGATGGATTTCTGCGGCAAAACGGCTTTGCACTTGGCCAGGATTTCCAGCAGGCCGTCGCGATAAAGCGTTGGCTCTCCGCCGCTGATTCCCAGATTTTCCTCGCCCGGGTCCATCAGGTCGATTAGCCGTAGGTTCTCCTCGATGTGCCAACGGTCATCGATATCTTTGGGCGGCTGCGAGCACATCAGACAGAGGCTGTTGCAACGATCGGTCATGAACAGCAGGTTGCTGTCTGAGCCTCGTCGATAGAGCACTCGCACCAACGCGTTGCCTGGTGTGATGGCAATGACATCGCCAGGCTGCACGACATCCGCATCTTTGGGGGTGTGCAGGTATGGCCGCGCGCTGTCGAAGTCGCCGATCAATGGCTCCGGGATCAGGAATCCACCCACTGGTAATGAGAGCAGATGCGGGCTCCGTAGCCGTTCTTCGTTTGGCAGCCAAAGCAGCAGGTCACCGAACTCAGCGCTTCCGGCACAAACAGCCAGGCCTTGTTCGATGAACTCATCCAGTGTGATGACCTTGAGCAGTTTCGGCTCATTCAGGTGATGGATTTCGAAGTGGGTATCTTTGCGCAGCATCGCCATCAGCCTCTGTAACCCGGGAACCGGACATCGCTGTAAGAGCGCCTGTTCAACCAAGACAGCAGCACCCTCTGCACGTTGTCGTCGCCATCGCAAAGCAGGCCGAAAAGATGCTTCAGCAGCCCCATATTCTTCTTGCAGAAGCTGCTGAACACTCGGTGTCCGATCGGGTCAGCTTGGCGGGCATAGTGTTCGACGGGGTCAGCACCACAGTACGGGACAAGTGCGCAATCGGAGCAGCCCGGCAGCGCCTCTGCTACACCACTGGTGAGCAACGCCTTCATAACGGGCGATGCGAGTAGTTCAGACAAGGGTTGCTGCACGGTGCCGAGTCTCAAGCCGTCTTCACCCATCTCCAGCAACATTCGGGCTTCGTCCGAGGGATAGACGTAACCGTCATAGTTGTAAACCAGCGCCGCAGTGCCTGCGCCAGCAGGGGAGCGCAGGTCTACATAGCCAGAGGAGAAGGGTGTCAGGATATTCTTCAGCAACAGGCTCGTATAACTCTCTGAGAGGTATACGCCCTGTTGGTTGATACGCAGCAAATAGGCCAGTGCCTTCTTGTAGAAGGCCAGGTATCGCTCAATAGGGTAATCAAGTCGATGGGCACTCTTGGTGGCAAACCCATAAGGGCTCAGAGGCCGAAGCGAAATGCTGGAGAAGCCCTGGCTTACATACTCATCGATGATCGCTTCAGGTTGTTCGAGGCTTCTTGAAGTCAGCGTGGTCAGCGCGGAAACTGCATCATGGCCAAGGCGCTCACGGACCCACTGGATGCCTTTTACAGTGCGTTCGTAGGAGTCTCGTGACGGGGTAGGGCGGTTGGCATTGTGTAAGGGCGCCGGCCCATCGAGCGAAGTCGAAAACTGGATGCGATTTTGTTCTGCGAAGTCGAGTATTTCCTCCGTCAGGTGGTGCAGCGTGGTGGTGATGACGAACTGGATATCCCTTTGTTCGACCACGTTCCGTTCAACGACCCATTCGACAATCTGGCGGACGCGCTCGAAGGCCAGTAGCGGCTCGCCACCCTGAAACTCCACAGTCAAGGCGGGAGCGTTCGATTCGAACAGGCGATCGACCGCCGCCTGTGCATCTGCTTCCGATAGATCGTGGCCGGATCCTCCCAGAGGGGCCCTCGATACCTGGCAGTACTGGCAGGTGTGGTTGCAGCGCAATGTAACCACGAACAAGTGCAGTGCAGGGCCCTGGAAGAGGAAGTCCTTTCGGCTCCGATATTGCGCGGCCATTTCCGGGAACGGATCGTGGCGGCCTGGTTCGTAGATGAAGTGGCGGGCCAGCAGGTCCTTGTAAAAAGGCGTACTTGCTTGAACGTCGAAGTAACTGAGGGCTCGTAATTGCGCGTCGTTCACGTGCATGTACTCACCGGTATCGGAGGTGAGCAGGATGTCACGGTCATTTCCCGTGTTCATGCGCATGAATCGAAAAGGCAGCAAGCGGTAGTGCTTGGCGTCTGTCGCAATCAGTGTCACTGGGAAATCCCACATCCAGCGAGCGCGGCTCGGGCCAGGACTTCGCGCAACCCTACTGTTTCGCGGTTGATATGGTCGCGTAGGGCGAAGTCGTTCAGATGCTGAAGGATCAGCGAGTGAGCTTGCTCCGGGGAAAGCGTTAGCCTTGCTTCAGCGGGGTGGGCCGTGAGGCTTATCTGATTGGCTTCAATACCGACCTGGATCGTGACAGTGTCGGCCAGGGAATAAGCGGCGCGTTGCACCACGCTGAGCGGGTAGGCTGCACTGTCGAGTTTCAGCGTGACTGGCCATGTCATCGGAACCGGTCCTTCAAATCCGTTGGGAGCGTGTGGATTTTGCCGGTTGACGAGGCATTATGCCATCATAATTTTTTACATTTGCACGCATTTGTCCAGCGTGGCGGGTGGTGAGCTCACTACGGCTCGGTCATTGAGACGGGGTAGGGTCGCGGGTTCATATCTCCCTCAGTCCACCCATCGCCATCTATAACCTGCTTGGCCTCAGGCTGAGGGCATCCTTTTCAAACCATCCATAGCATGCCCTCAAATATGCCCCCCAATGTAGCAATCCACTGGAAGTAAATAGAGCTCCATGGTTTGTGGAAAGGCAGGAATGATCAGCCGAACAGCCTATCCGGCGGCGACTAGAGACTCTCAGGGTCGCCAAAGAACATCTGAATCCGCGACCGCAACCACCGCTCTGCCGGGTCATTGTCCTGCGCCCCGCGCCAGGCCATGTGCAGCTCGAAACTGCGCACGTCCAACGGCAGATCCTCGGCCCGCAACCCACCCGCCGCGGTCAACGCATCCGCCGTGTAGTCCGGCACCGTAGCGACAATGTCGGTGCCCGCCAGCAAGCTCCCCAGCCCGTTGAACTGCGGCACCGCCAGCACCACATGGCGCTTGCGGCCAATCTCTTCCAGCGCCTCGTCGATGAACCCCGACAGGTCCCCGGCAAACGACACCAGCGCATGCGGCCGCGCGCAGAAGTCGTCCAGGGTGATGGCGCCGGGCACGCTGTCGGCGCGCAGCAGTTTCGGCATGCTGCGGCGCAGCACCTTGCGCTTGGCGTTGGCTGGCAGCTCGCTGGTGTAGCTGACCCCCACCGAGATCTCGCCCGAGGCCAGCAGCGTCGGCATCAGCAGGTAATTGACCCGGCGCACCACCAGCACGATACCCGGCGCTTCGGCGCGAATGCGCTTGAGCAACTGCGGCAGCAGGGCGAATTCGGCGTCGTCCGACAGGCCGATGCGGAACACCGCATTGCTGGTGGCCGGGTCGAATTCGGCGGCGCGGCTGACGGCGGTGGAAATCGAGTCCAGCGCCGGGGACAGCAGGGCGAAGATCTCGTGGGCCCGGGCCGAGGGCTCCATGCTGCGGCCGGTACGCACGAACAGCGGGTCGTCGAACAGGTTGCGCAGGCGTGACAGCGCCGCGCTGATGGCGGGCTGGCCGAGGAACAGTTTTTCCGCGGCACGGGTCACGCTGCGTTCGTGCATCAGCGTTTCGAACACGATCAGCAGGTTGAGGTCTACGCGACGCAGGTCGTTTCGATTCATCGGTGAGCTTCGCCTGAAGTGGGGCAGAGGTGAATCTTAAGGCCAAAGGCTGGTACCCTGCACGGGTTTAGGGGGACCAATCGCAGGTAAAGTCAGGTGCCCAATCGATGACAGGCATGTCGACTATTAATGACCACTGATGGTCTAACCGGCAAAGCCCGGATAAAGTCCGTGGTAATTAGAGGTTCACAAAGGCGAGGTATGCGATGTCCCGCATGATCCGTTTCCACAAGTTCGGCGCTGCCGATGTGCTCCGTTGCGAGGAGCAGGCCGAACCGTCACCTGCTGCCGACGAGGTGCAAATCCGCGTCGAGGCGGTTGGCGTCAGCTGGTATGACGTGCTCTGGCGCCAGAACCTGGCACCGTCCCAGGCGCGCCTGCCGGCGGGGATCGGCCACGAGATGGCCGGGGTGGTGACCGCGGTCGGTGAAGGGGTCGAGGATATTGCGGTGGGTGACCGGGTTGCCAGCTTCCCGGCCACCAGTGCCAACGACCACCCGGTGTATGGCGATGTCATCGTGCTGCCGCGTTCGGCAATTACCCGTTATCCGGATGTGCTTACCCCGATCGAGGCCAGCGTGCATTACACGCCGCTGCTGATCGCGTATTTTGCCTACGTCGACCTGGCCCGGGCGAAAGCCGGGCAGACGGCGCTGGTCACCGATGCCAGCCACTGCGCGGGCCCTGCCTTCGTGCAACTGGGCAAGGCCCTGGGGCTGAAGGTGTTCGCCGCCACCAAGGAGCCGGAACAGCGTGAGTACCTGCTGGGCCTGGGCGCCGACAAGGTTATTGTCACCGAAGAGCAGGACCTGCTGCTGCAGGTTGGCAAGTACACCGATGGCCGTGGTGTGGACATGGTCCTGGATGGCATGGGTGGGCCGCAGATGTCGCTGCTCGGCGATGTTCTGGCACCGCGCGGCAGCCTGGTGCTGTATGGCCTGCAAGGCGGGAATCAGACGCCATTCCCGGCTTGCGCGGCGTTCCAGAAGAACATCCAGTTCTATGTGCACTGCATCGGCAACTTCACCGGCAAGCCGGAGCTGGGTATCAGCCAGGACCAGGTGGCGCTGCAGCGCGCCTTGCGCGATATCAACCAGTTCACTGCCGACCAGTTGCTGACACCACAGATCATCAAGGTTTACCCGTTCGAGCAGGTGGTGGAGGCGCATCGCTACATGGACCAATGCCCATGCGGCGGGCGCGTGGTGCTGGACATGGCGCAACACTGACAGCGGTCTGCGTCATCAGGAAGCCCGGGCAGTGTCCCGGGTTTTTTGTGCCTGGTACATCATGATTGATGTTCAAAAAAGGAAATTTCCTACAATAAAAAGAGATGCGGATTATATTTAAGCTATCACTCGGAGGTTGGTCGAAATATTCCGCCAAGCTTTTTGCCTTGAATCGTTATTCCCTCGCGGTCAATGTGTTTTCTCACCTCTTCTGAATGGTTTTTTTACCCTGATCTGTATCTTTTATTCGCCTTGCATCCCTCGATAATGGCTCAATGATAGTTTGCGCAAGGAGCGTGGAATGAGCATGGCTATGCCCAGGCCAGGGCGGTGTATGGCAGCGGCGGGGCGTCGCTACGATGCGTTTTTCTCGATGTCTTGGCGACAGTGACTGGTTACGTCATTACTTCCAATTAGTTGTAGGAAATTTCTTCTGGAAAAGTTCAGGGCATGTTGATGTTCAGGTTCTCTGATCAACGTGCGCTGGCTGCATGAAGTTGATGAGGTGATTTCGTGACTGCTATTCACGACCAGGCAATGCACTATATCTACCAGCAAGTACTCGAGCGCTTGCTCAGTCATATGTCACAGGCGCAGCGTGCTTCCTTGCAGTTGTTGATACAACGGCTGCTGGTTGCTGCAGGCGGGCCAGAATACATCGGCACCTACCGCTTGCTGGTGCTGCAAGGCAACGATCACCGCAGTGCCCGGCTGCTGGCGATGCTGCGTGCCGCACAACTGAGTATCGCCCTGCGTGCGCCGGTAACCTTCCAGCTGCGGGTGCTGGTAGTGAGCCTGCCCGTGGCTGACAGTGCCACGCTCGAATGCCATGAGCGCGGCTTCAATGCGCTGTTCTTGCAGGATGACCCGCGGGTGCAACTGCAAATGATCAAGGGGCGTGAAGTAGTGCCGTTCAGCCGGCATGCCCCTGCCGCGCCCGAAAGCTGGCTTTTGGCGAGGGACGCGATGCTGATGTTCGGTCACCTGGTCGACGCCAGCCCCGAAGCGCTGCTAGGGAGTCGCCTGCACCTGGAGTTGGCGGCCGCGGTGGGCTTTGCGCTGCAGGCGCATACCCCTGCGGATGTATTGATCACCGCCATCCCGGCGAGCCAGCGCCGCCGGTACCTTGCCTGGGCACGGCGCAGCTTGCGCCTGGCAGGGGAGCGGGGTTCGCATTCGGTGCACCAGTGCCTGGGGACGCTGGCACAGGGGCTCAGTCGCCTGCACGGCAGCATCGGGGGCCCATCGAGCGCCCTGGCGGAACCGGCCGTGGGGGCGGCGCCGCAAAACACGCCGGTGCGGTTGATTGCCATTGACGACCTGCTGCCGCCATTGCTCGAAGAACAGCAGCTTGACCTCATGCTCGGTTGCCGCTTCGAGGGGGGCCAGGACGCCCGGCCATTGGCCGCGTTCGTCGAGCCGTTGGCCCCGGCGCAGTTGCAGGAACTGCACGCGCGCAGTCTCGAACCGCAGGCAAGTCGCCCAGCATTGCGGCTGGCTGGCCAGCCGGGCGCCAACAAGCGGCGCGATGTGCATCAACTGCAGTTCGGCAGGGCATACGGCATCAACCAGATCCAACAGGTGTGCCTGCTGTTCAGCCCGTTTGCCAGGCAGGGGAAGAACCTGGAGCGTTTTCTGCAGTGCTGGCATGCCGACATGCTGGTGGCGCTGCCATATCTGCATCGGGCCTTGCAGGGTAAACCCTGCCCTGAAGCGGTGAAAAACTGGCTGGTGAACACCAGCGGCCTGCCGCTGGGGCAACTCAGGTTGATCTATGGCGGGGGCCTGCCGCTGGCCTCCTGGCGCCTGATGAGCCATCTGGCCCGTCGCGATGTACAGCTGAGGTTGCTGCCGCGGCGGGCAGCGGGGCGGCGGCGTGGTCATGCGGGGCCGCCTTGATGGAGCAATCGGGCGCCGGAGAGTTCGCCTATCGCAAGGTCTATCGCTACCTGGAAGCCCTGATCGACCAGGCTCCACGAAGTGGCCCCTGCCGTTTGCCGTCGTTGCGCGAGTTGGCCCGGCGGTTGCGGGTGTCATTGGCCACCGTACAGAGTGCCTACAGCCTGCTGGAAGAGGAGGGCCGCGTGCAATGCCTGCCCAGGTCGGGCTATTACGTACAGGGCGCTGCCAAGGATGCTGCCGCGGCCATGCCTCTGCAGGCACCCCTGCCGGCACAGCCGATGCTGGAGCGAACCCTGCTCAGCCACGAACGGCGCCTGGCACGTCAGCGCACGCACAATGGTGCCCCTTGGGACGCGCCCGGCAGCGCCCGCCTGCGCAATGCCGTCGCAGAACGCTATACCCGTTCCTCCAACCGGTACTGGCGTGCCGAGGACGTTCAGTTGGCTCCGGATGTGCAGGCGTTGCTGGAGACCTTGCTGGCGGCGTTGGCCGTGCAAGGAGGAACCGTGGTGGTGCACTCGCCCTGTTGCTGGCAGGTACTGCGCGCGTTGGCCCGCGCTGGCATGCGAGTGTTGGAGGTACCACTGGATACCTGCGGCAACCCGGACCTGCGCGCCCTGGCCTGGCTACTGGATAGCGAGCCGGTGTGCATGCTCGTGATGCCGTCGTGCCTTGGCATGCCGCAGGGGCGGCTGGTATCACCGCACTATCAGCAGCAGCTTGGCCAGATGCTTGGGCAGCACTCTGTATGGGTGCTGGAAAACGACCTGGACAGTGAGCACTGTTACAGCGGGCCGCCGAATATGCGCCTGCGCGATTGGGTCGACCCCCGCTGGTTATTGGTGATGGGGGCGTTCGATGCCGCAGTGGGGAGCGAGGCGCCCTATGCCTACTTGCTGGGCCATGATGCCGGGCTGGCCAAGGCTTTCGCGGAGCGTGCGTTTCGGCTTGCACCGCTTCGCCTGCAAGCGCTGGCGCACATGTTGGGCAAAGGCGAGATCGAGACGCAACTGGTGCGGCTACGTACGGACCTGCAAAAGCGTATGCAATGCCTGGCGCGTGAGCTGCAGCTGCAGTTCGGCCAGCGGGTGGCATTGGAAATGCCGGAGGGCGGTCGGACCCTGTGGGTGCGCTTTCGCCAGCCACTGCCATGGGCGGATATTGCCGCGTCGTTGGCGGGTTCAGCGCTGCACGCAATGCCGGGCGAGCAGTTCAGCTTGCAGGGGCGCTACCAGCAGTGCCTGGCGATGGCGTGGCTGGGTGATCACCCGGGGGAGCTGCAACAGGCGGTAGAGCGCCTGGCCCAGGTGCTGGAACTGCGCTGTGGCCGGCCCGCCGGGGTTATACCTTGAGCCGTCGGGGGATGTCGGGCGGTGCTGTGCGCAAAGAACAGATATCGCTCGCCTGACGCATCCTTTGTAGGAGCAGCCTTGTGCTGCGATGAGGCCGACACCGCGATGTAGTCGAACAGGTCAATGTTCTGCACGTATTCGCACAGGCCGACACCGCCGTCGTGCGGGCCAGTTCGCCGGGGCTGCTGCGCAGCCCATCGCGACACAAGGCCGCTCCACAGACAGCGCCACCGAACTGACCCACGGCACTTGCCAGGCTTACTGGTCTGTATGTATAACCAGTATCCCTTCCAGCCGCCTGACCCCAGCCCGTGATCGCCCATTCCGTCGACGACCCGTTCTACTACCTGCACAATTTCCGCCAGGTGCTGCTGTGGGTAGAACAGCGCTACGAAGACCTGCTCGACGATCAGGAACTCGCTTTCATCCACACCTTCAGCCAACTGGACGCCCCGGCGCAGGCCCTGATGGTGCGCATGGTCATGCGCAAGGGCGAGCTGTTTCGCAGCGACCGGCTCGACTATGCCGAAATCGGCGATACCGGGCAGGCCCTGCAGCCGTTGCTGGCCCTCGGCTGGGTACGGGAGCCCGCGCAACTGGAACTGCAGCAACTGTTCGCCCTGCTGCGCAAGGACGAATTTGCCCGTTGTTTTGCCCCACAGCTGAGCCGCCCTCGCGCCGCCAAGCATGACCTGCTTGCACAGCTGCAACCTCTGGGCCTGCAAGCCCGTTCACTGGCCGAGTGGTTCCCGGACAGCGGCATGCGCATCCTCCATTGGTGCCTGCAACCCTTGTGCGACCGCATGCGCCTGCTGTTCTTCGGCAACCTGTACCAGGACTGGTCGGACTTCGTCCTCGCCGACCTTGGCTTGTTGCGCTACGAACAGGTGCCGTTCAGCCCCGATTCGCGTGCCCTTCAACAACGTGCCGAAGTCGACCTGGCCATGGCCTTGCACCGTTGCGCCGAGCGCCTTGAGCAAGGCGACGACCCGCTGTCGATCCTGGCAGCCATGCAGGGCCTGCACAGCGACAACCCATGGCTGGCCCGGCGCCATGCGCGCCTGCAATTCGCCCTGGGCCAGCAATGCGAGCGTCTGGGCGACTGGGCGCAGGCCATGGCTGTGTACACGCAGTGCAGCCATGCCCAGGCGCGCATCCGCCAGGTGCGGGTGCTGGAGCGCAGCGAGCAGTGGCACCAAGCCCATGCGCTGGCGCTGCAACTGGCCGCGGCACCGGCCAGCGCCCTGGAAGTGCAGGCGCTGGAACGCATGTTGCCACGCCTGGCACGCAAGCTCGGTGGCCCGCCACAGCGGCGCCAGCGTGTCGCGCCGCTGGAACTGATCGAGCTGGAGCTGCCCCGGGAACAGGCAGCGCTGGGTGTGGAGGAGGCGGTACGCCAGTACCTGGCCGAAGCCGGTGGGCCGGTGCATTACGTGGAGAACACGCTGTTCAACAGCCTGTTCGGCCTGCTGTGCTGGGAGGCGATCTTCGCCCCGGTGCCTGGCGCCTTCTTCAACCCATTCCAGGCCGCCCCGCAGGACCTGCACGACGGTGATTTCCAGCAACGCCGCAGTGCTCTGTTCGACCGTTGCCTGGGGCGACTCGACGATGGCAGCCATCACAGCGCGATTCTCGACTGCTACACCGCCAAGCAAGGCCTGCAGTCGCCGTTCGTGTTCTGGTCCGTGCTCAGTGAAGAATTACTTGAGCAAGCCTTGGCCTGCCTGCCGGCGGCCCATTTGAAACAGTGCTTCCTGCGCCTGCTGCAGGACATCCGAAACAACCGCGCCGGCATGCCCGACCTGATCCAGTTCTGGCCCGAACAGGGCCGCTACCGCATGGTCGAGGTCAAGGGGCCCGGCGACCGCCTGCAGGACAACCAGCTGCGCTGGCTGGAGTTCTGCCGGGCGCACGGTTTGCCTGTCGCGGTGTGCCATGTACGCTGGAGCGAAACGCCTTGAGCTATAGCGTGGCGGTACGGGCCTTGTGCGAGTTCAGCGCCAAGGTAGGCGACCTGGACCTGCGCTTCACCCCATCACCCACCGCTCAGGAGGGGATCGAGGGGCACCGTCGGGTGGTGGCGCGACGCGCTGCGGGCTATGAGTCGGAAATTACCCTCGAAGGCCAGTTCGAAACCTTGAAAGTACGTGGCCGCGCCGACGGTTACGACCCCACCTGCAACCGCCTGGAAGAGATCAAGACTCACCGTGGCGACCTGTCGCGCCAGCCTGCCAACCATCGCCAGTTGCACTGGGCGCAGGCCAAGGTCTATGGCTGGTTGATGTGCCAGGCTCGGCAACTGCCGAACATCGAGGTGGCGCTGGTGTACCTGGACGTGGACAGCGATGGCCAGACGCTGATCAGTGAACACTGCACGGCAGCCGAACTGCAGGCCTTCTTCGAAACCCAGTGCCAACGCTTTCTGGCTTGGGCACAAGGGCAGGAACAGCGCCTGGCCGAGCGTAACCAGGGCCTGGAAGCGCTGGGCTTCCCCTATCCGGCGTTCCGCCAGGGCCAGCGACAACTGGCGGAAACCCTGTACAAGGCCGTGAGTACCGGCCGTTGCCTGATGGCCCAGGCCAGTACCGGAATTGGCAAGACCCTCGGTACCTTGTTCCCCCTGCTCAAGGCCATGGTGCCGCAGCAACTGGACAAGCTGTTCTTTCTCACCGCCAAGACCCCGGGCCGGGCCCTGGCCCTGGATGCCATGCGCCAGATCACCGATGCCACGCCGCAGCCGGCCTTGCGCACGCTGGAGCTGATCGCCCGCGACAAAGCCTGCGAGCACCCCGACAAGGCCTGCCATGGCGAATCCTGCCCCTTGGCCGCAGGCTTCTACGACCGCCTGCCGGCCGCGCGCGCTGCGGCGGCAGCGTTGCCCATGCTTGACCGCGCCCAGCTGCGCGAAGTGGCCTTGGCGCACCAGGTGTGCCCGTATTACCTGGGCCAGGAGATGGCACGCTGGGTAGACGTGCTGGTGGCGGATTACAACTACTACTTCGATGCCCATGCCTTGTTGTTCGGCCTGACCCAGGCCAACCAGTGGCGGGTCGCGGTGCTGGTGGACGAGGCGCACAACCTGGTCGAGCGCGGCCGCGGCATGTACAGCGCCAGCCTCGACCAGGGGCAGTTGTTGGCCCTGCGCCAGAGCAAACCGCCCGGACTTGTCAGTGCGCTGGACCGGCTGAACCGGCAGTGGAACGCCCTCTACAAGGGGCAGCGCGCGCCGTACCAGGCCAGCGAGTCGCTGCCAGATGCTTTGCTGCGTGCCCTGCAGCAATGCATCGGGCTGATCCAGGAACAGATGAACCAGGCACCCGCGCAAATGGACCCGCAGGTGCTGCAGTTCTTCTACCAGGCGTTGCAGTTCAGCCGGGTTGCCGAGCTGTTCGACGAGCACTTCCTGTTCGACATCAGCCAGCGCCAGGGGCCACGCAAGCGGCGGCTGGCCACCCTGTGCCTGCGCAATGTCACCCCGGCGCGCCTGTTGGGCCCACGCATGCAGGCGGCGCGCAGCGTGACGCTGTTCTCTGCAACCCTGAGCCCACGGCATTTCTACAGCGACCTGCTGGGCATGCCGGCCGATACCGCCTGGCTGGAAGTGGCCGCGCCGTTTCGCGCCGAACAGCTGGAAGTGCGCATCGCCAGCCAGGTATCCACCCGCTACCAGCAACGCCAGGCTTCGTTGGCGCCGATCGTCGAGCTGATTGCCCGGCAGTACGAGCGGATGCCGGGTAATTACCTGGCGTTCTTCAGCAGTTTCGAGTACCTGCAACAGGTGGCCGGGCTGTTGGCCGAGCGACATGCGCAGATACCCATGTGGGTTCAGGAACCAGGCATGGACGAAGCGGCCCGCCAGGGCTTTCTCGATCGCTTTGTAGCGGATGGCCGTGGGGTGGGCTTTGCGGTGCTGGGTGGTGCATTCGGGGAGGGGGTGGACTTGCCGGGCACACGGCTGATCGGCGCGTTTGTCGCCACCCTCGGGCTACCCCAGGTCAACCCGGTCAACGAGCAGTTCAAGCAGCGCCTGGGGCGGCAGTTTGGTGCGGGGTTCGATTACGCCTATCTCTACCCGGGCGTGCGCAAGGTTATCCAGGCGGCAGGCCGGGTCATCCGGGGCGACCAGGACCGTGGCGTTCTGGTCTTGATCGACGAGCGCTTCGCCGAACCCCGAGTGCAGCAGATGTTCCCGGGGTGGTGGCCGGCGCCGGGAGGTTAACGCGGCCCCGGCGATGGGCCGCAAAGCGGCCCCAATCTAGGCATCAAGGCTAGCCCGGCATACCGTCAGCCCGTGGCCGCAGCAGGATGGGCAGGTAGTGGCGCAGGAACAGCAGCAGCGCCAGGCTCCAGCACACCACCGAAAGGCTCACCCCCAGCGGCGTGAACAGCGGCAGCACCACCCGCGCCAGCGTCGCCAGTTGGATCAAGGCAAAGGCCCAGGCAATGCTGGTCGGCACCTGCAGCGGCCTGCCGGTGTGGCCCAGGCTGACCCGTGCCATCATCGCCAGGATCAAGCCGCTCATGGCGCCCACGGTCAGGGCGTGGGTCACCAGGCTTGGGCCCAGCGCCACCCCGGCATGCCACAGCGCCATGCCCAGGCAGGCAATGGCAATCCAGGCATAAGCCAGATGCAGCGACCACAGCAGGGGCACACGCCACAGGCCGCGGTCATGCCACAAGGTCAAGCGGGCCGTATGCAGGGCAAACAAGGTGCCAAACAGCACGGCCAGGCCGATACGCGGCGTATCGGCCAAACCCGAAGCAAAGGCCAGCGGTACCGCCACGCTCAGCAGCAGGCAGGCCCGGTCCAGCCAGGGGCGGGCAGGGGCCGGTGCCATGTTGCCCAGGCCGCGCCGGGTGAACAACGGGATCACCCGCCCGCCAAGCACGGTCATCATCGCGGCCACCAGCCACAACCCGGCAAACACCCCGCGGCGCTGCCACAGTTCGTCCTGGCGCAGCCAGCCGACCAGGGTCAGCCACTGGCAGGCGGCGATCAACAGCACCAGGCCGACGATCGGGTAGTTGTTACGCAAGCGCCGTTGCACGATCGGCCGTGCCAGGGCTAGTGCCACCAGCGGCAGGAAGCAGCCCTCGATCACCACCAGCACGCTGCCCGGTAGTGGCAGGAACCAGCTCACCCGGCCCAGCAGCCAAAGCAGGAACAAACCCTGTAGCGCGCGCCCGTTCAAGCCTGGGATGCCGCTCCAATTCTGCACGGCGGTCAGCAGGAAACCCGCGATGATGGCGGCAGCAAAGCCATAAAGCATTTCGTGGCGGTGCCAGGCGAGCATGCCGCCGGGGGGCGTGGGCTCCAGCGCACCGGCCAGTACGCCGCCCCACAACAGCAAGGCGAGCAGCGCAAACAAACTGCCGCCCAGGAAGAATGGGCGGAAACCCAGGCCCCAGACGGCCTGGCGTGGGCGTGAATCGATCGGCTGCACAAGCATGGGCTGACCTTCGTTCGTTCAGTGGGCTCAATTGGGGTAAGATCACGATCCGTGCCAGCTCCGAACCCCTTGTATATCAAGGTGATGGCACTTCTCCGGGTCCGAATGACATGTGTACTCCGCTGTTATTTGGACCTGCTTGTATGTCGTATTGACTTGCTTCAGGGTCTGGCCGGTTCGCCGCTGGCCAACGCTTCGCTACAGGATTCACGTTTTGTCCGACCTCTCGAAAAATCCGCTGCTGCAGTACATGGCCCGCCTGGCCCCATCCAGCCAGCAAACCATGCGCTACATCCTTCAGGACGCCGCCGATCGGCTGGGTTTTGTCGACTGCAATATCGTCGATGTGCCCTGGCATCGGCTCGAGCCCGGCCATGTGATCGCCCTGGTGGCGGCGCTGCGTGCGGATGGTTACGCCCCCAACAGCTCGTCGCTGTACGTCAACGCCATTCGCGGTGTGATGAACGAAGCCTGGCGCCAGGGCCTGATCGATCACGAGCAGTTGCTGCGCATTCGCGAAGTCAAGCCGGCCACCGGCAGCCGCCTGCCGCCGGGGCGCAACCTGCGCCGCAGCCTGATTCGCGAGCTGATGGATGTGTGTGCGGCCGATCCACGGCCGCAGGGTGTGCGTGACGCGGCCATCATCGCCTTGCTGTACGGCACCGGCATGCGCAAGTCGGAATCGGTGGACATCGACCTGGACCAGGTCGACTTCGAGGCGCGCAGCCTGCAGGTGCTGGGCAAAGGCAACCGCCAGTTGATCAAGTACGCCCCGCCATGGGCGTTCGAGAAGTTGCAGGCGTGGCTGGACCTGCGCCGCCAGGACTTGCCCGCAGGGGCCGAAGACGACCCGTTCCTGTTCAACCGCATCCGCCGTGGCAGCCATATAACCCGGGCGCGTATCACCAAGCATGCCATTTACTACATCGCCCGCCAGCGTGGTGCGCAGGTGGGCGTGAAGATCATGCCGCACGATTTCCGCCGGGCGTTCATCACCCGCGTGATCGAAGAGCATGACCTGTCGATTGCGCAGAAGCTGGCGCATCACGCCAATATCCAGACCACGGCCATCTATGACCGGCGTGATGACAACGAACGCCGGCGTGCGGTGGACCGCTTCGATTACTGAGGCCTTGTCGCTGTATAAAGGGCTTGCTCTAACCCTGTGGGAGCGGGTTCACCCGCGAACACGGGCGAAGCCCGTGCCATGCACTGGGTTGGATTCTTCGCGGGTAAACCCGCTCCCACAGAGGCCGTGTCGCAGCATCGGGTAATTTTTGCCTTGAGATCCCAGCACCGAAACAGGGCCGAAGCACGCCCCTGCCTTGTGCGCCATCTCCCTCTATGCCCGATGCCAGAGCGGCCATGGCAAATCCTTTATCTTCGTTCACCTGCGGAGTTGGCCCGCAACCTGCTATATCCAGCCTGCGAATTTGATCGAGTGGTCAGGCCGTGCGCGCTGTAGCCGTGCGTGCCTGCCACTCTAAACGGCCAGCAGGCCACGGATTTCAGGGGCCGCAGGATGTCGCTCGCGGAGCAGATCGAACAACAACACGACGATGCCGGCTGGAGCGCTCACCTGCAGTTGCGCTTCGTCAGACGCGACAAGGTGACCCGCCTTGGTGCGTGGCGGCATTTCGGACCTCTTTTGGTGCAGCGGCCATTCTATCCCGAAGGTGCACCGTGCCATGTCTACGTGCTGCACCCTCCTGGTGGGATCGTCGCTGGCGACCGCCTGGAGCTGGATATCCAGCTGGAGCCGGGCAGCCACGCGCTGCTGACCATGCCCGGCGCCAGCAAGTTTTACCGCAGCATCGGCCCGACCGCGCGGCTGGTCCAGCGTTTCCACCTGGGCGCCGACAGCACCCTGGAGTGGCTGCCGCAGGACAGCATCTTCTTCTCCGGCGCCCGCGCCAGCCTCGACAGCCGTTTCACCCTCGAACCAGGGGCGCGCCTGCTGGCCTGGGAAACCCTGTGCCTGGGGCGCCCGGTGATGAACGAGCGTTTCGAGCAGGGTGCCCTCGACAGCCGCCTGCACATCGAACTGCCCGACGAAGTGGGCCTGCACGAGCGCCTGCGCGTCGAAGGCGGGCGCCTGAGCAAGCTTGGCGGGCATCCGCTGCTGGCCACCTTCTGCGCCGCACCCGCCGACCAGGCCGTGCTGGATCTGGTGCGCCCGCTGCTTGACAAGATGGCCAACCCGGCCGGCGCGACCCTGCTCGGGTCGTTGCTGGTGATCCGCGTGCTCGACCATGACAACCAACACCTGCAACGCACCCTGCAACGCCTGTGGCATGTGCTGCGCCCGGCCGTCCTCGGCCTGCCGGCCTGCCCGCCGCGTATCTGGGCCACCTGAGAGAGCGCCATGGAGCTGACCCCGAGAGAGAAAGACAAACTGCTGCTGTTCACCGCCGCGCTGCTGGCGGAGCGGCGCCTGGCCCGTGGCCTGAAACTCAACTACCCGGAAGCGGTGGCGTTGATCAGTGCCGCCGTGCTCGAAGGCGCCCGTGATGGCCGCACCGTCGCCGAGCTGATGAGCCTGGGGCGTGAAGTATTGAGCCGCGAGCAGGTAATGCCTGGCATCGCCGAAATGCTCCACGACGTGCAGGTCGAAGCGACCTTCCCGGATGGCACCAAGCTGGTGACCGTGCATGACCCCATCGTTTGAAATTGCCCAGGAGCCCCGCATGATCCCAGGTGAAATCCAGGTCGCCGCCGGCGACATCGAGCTGAACAGCGACCGCGCGACAGTCACCGTCAGCGTGGCCAACCATGGCGACCGGCCGGTGCAAGTCGGCTCGCACTACCACTTTTACGAAGTCAACGAGGCGCTGGTGTTCGAGCGCGCGCCTACGCTGGGCTTTCGGCTGGACATCCCCGCGGGTACCGCCGTGCGCTTCGAGCCTGGTCAGGCGCGTACCGTGCAACTGGTGGCATACGCCGGCAAGCGCGAGGTCTACGGCTTCCAGGGCAAGGTGATGGGCGCGCTGGAGGGCAGGGCATGAGCCGCATTTCCCGCCAGGCCTATGCCGACATGTTCGGCCCCACCGTGGGCGACCGCGTGCGCCTGGCCGACACCGCGCTGTGGGTCGAGGTGGAGCACGACTTCACCATCTATGGCGAAGAGGTAAAGTTCGGTGGCGGCAAGGTCATCCGCGATGGCATGGGGCAGGGCCAGATGCTGGCTGCCGAAGCCATGGACCTGGTACTGACCAATGCCCTGATCATCGACCACTGGGGCATCGTCAAGGCCGATATCGGTATCAAGCACGGGCGTATCGCGGTGATCGGCAAGGCTGGCAACCCCGATGTGCAGCCGGGCGTGAACGTGCCAGTGGGCCCCGGCACCGAGGTGATCGCGGCCGAGGGCAAGATCGTCACCGCCGGTGGTGTCGACTCGCACATCCACTTCATCTGCCCGCAGCAGGTGGACGAGGCGCTGAACAGCGGTGTCACCACCTTCATCGGCGGCGGTACCGGGCCAGCCACCGGCACCAATGCCACCACCTGCACGCCCGGCCCCTGGTACCTGGCGCGCATGCTCCAGGCCGCCGACAGCCTGCCGATCAACATCGGCTTGCTGGGCAAGGGCAACGCCTCGCGGCCGGAAGCGCTGCGCGAGCAGATCGCAGCCGGCGCCGTGGGCCTCAAGCTGCACGAAGACTGGGGTTCGACACCAGCAGCCATCGACTGCTGCCTGGGCGTGGCCGAGGAAATGGACATCCAGGTGGCGATCCACACCGACACCCTCAACGAGTCCGGCTGCATCGAAGACACCCTGTCGGCGATCGGCGACCGCACCATCCACACCTTCCACACCGAGGGTGCTGGTGGCGGTCACGCCCCGGACATCATCCGCGCGGCAGGGCAGGCCAACGTGTTGCCTTCCTCGACCAACCCGACCCTGCCGTACACGGTCAACACCGTGGACGAGCACCTGGACATGCTCATGGTCTGCCACCACCTGGACCCGAGCATCGCCGAAGACGTGGCCTTTGCCGAGTCGCGCATCCGCCGCGAAACCATCGCCGCCGAGGACATTCTCCACGACATGGGCGCCTTTGCCATGACTTCGTCCGACTCCCAGGCCATGGGCCGGGTTGGCGAGGTGGTGCTGCGCACCTGGCAGGTGGCCCACCAGATGAAGCTGCGCCGCGGGCCACTGGCGCCGGACACCAGCTACAGCGACAACTTCCGGGTCAAGCGCTACATCGCCAAGTACACCATCAACCCGGCACTGACCCACGGCATCGGCCACGAAGTGGGCTCGGTGGAAGTCGGCAAACTGGCCGACCTGGTGCTGTGGGCGCCGGCGTTCTTTGCGGTCAAGCCGGCCCTGGTGATCAAGGGCGGAATGATCGTCACCGCGCCCATGGGTGACATCAACGGTTCCATCCCCACGCCGCAACCGGTGCATTACCGCCCGATGTTCGGCGCCCTGGGCGCGGCGCGGCATGCCACGCGCATGACCTTCCTGCCCCAGGCGGCGATGGACCGGGGCCTGGCCGAGGAGTTGAACCTGCGCAGCCTGATCGGCGTGGCCCACGGCTGCCGCCGGGTACGCAAGCCCGACATGGTCCACAACACCTTGCAGCCGCTGATCGAGGTCGATGCGCAGACCTACCAGGTGCGTGCCGACGGTGAACTGCTGGTCTGCGAACCGGCCCGCGAACTGCCGCTGGCCCAGCGTTACTTCCTGTTCTGAAGGAGCACCGATGATTGTCTTGACCCGCCGTATCACCGAGCCCGGCACGCTGGGCGAAACCGGCACCGTTACCCTGGACGTGGACAGCCGCATCAAGAGCCGCCTGCGGGTGACCCTGGATGATGGTCGCGAGGCCGGGCTGATGCTCGAACGCGGCCACCTGCTGCGCGGAGGCGAACTGCTTGCCGATGCCGAGGGCACCCAGCTGATCCGTGTGCTGGCGGCGCCCGAGGCGGTGTCCACGGTACGCTGCGCCGACCCGCACCTGCTGGCCCGCGCGGCCTATCACCTGGGCAACCGCCATGTGCCGCTGCAGATCGAACCCGGCCTGTTGCGTTTCCAGCACGACCACGTGCTGGACGACATGTTGCGTGGCCTGGGCCTGACGGTAGAGGCCGAACAGGCACCGTTCGAGCCTGAAGCGGGCGCCTATCAGAGCGCACCGCACAGCCACAGCCACAGCCATAGCCACACCCACGGCCACGATCACCCGTTCGTGCGCCTGCCTGCCCATTCCTGAACTGCCTGGAGCAACCGATGAAAAAGACTTTCGCCCTGTTTCTGCTGATGCTGGCTCTGCCTGCCTTCGCCCACCCCGGGCACGACGCCAACCCGCTGCAGGACGGCCTGCTGCACCCGCTGACCGGTCTTGACCACCTGCTGATGCTGCTGGGCACCGGTGTGCTCGCCGCGCTGACCCGGCGCAACCTGACGCTACCCCTGGCAACCCTGGCGGCGATGTTTGGCGGCGCGGTGTGCGGCCACCTGTTCGGCGATGTACTGGGCATGGAAACCCTGATTGCTGTGTCGCTGCTGGTGGCTGCCGGTGCCGTGCTGCTGCCCAGCCGCCAGCTGCTGCTGGCGATGGCGATGCCGGTGTTCGCCCTGTTCCATGGCTGGGCCCATGGCGTGGAAGCCACGCCAAGCGCGTTCTGGCAGTTCAGCGCCGGCTTCGTCACGGTCAGCGGCCTGTTGCTGGCGGGCGGCTTTGCGGTCGGTTGCCTGTTGCGCAGGCATAGCGGCCTGCAGAAGGCCTTTGGCGGCGGCCTGCTGGCCGGCGCCGCGCTGGTACTGGCTGGTTGATGGACAGCGACCTGGCGCTGTTGCGCCTGCTGCAGCTGGCCAGCCCTGGCTTGCCGGTGGGTGGCTTCACCTACTCGCAAGGCCTGGAGTGGGCGGTCGAGGCGGGCTGGGTACGGGATGTGGATGGTTTCGCTGCCTGGCAGCGCGAGCAGATCGACGACACCCTGGCCTGCCTCGACTGGCCGGTGCTGGCGCGCTTGTACCACGCCTGCCAGGCTGAGGACGCCGAAGCCTTTGGCCACTGGAGCCGCTTTCTGCTGGCCAACCGTGAAACCGCCGAGCTGCGCCTGGAAGAACAGCAGCGCGGCGCGGCGCTGGCACGGCTGCTGGACGGCTGGCAACTGGGCCAGGCGCCGGCCTGGCGGGCCAGCCTAGAACTCACCCAGCTGGGCGGTATGGCCTGGCTGGCTGCGCATTGGGCGATCCCACTGCGCCAGTTGGCCCTGGGCCATGGTTTTGCCTGGCTGGAGGGCGCGGTAATGGCCGGGGTCAAGCTGGTGCCGTTCGGCCAGCAGGCCGCCCAGACCTTGCTGCGCGACCTGGGGGCAGGGCTGCCCGCGGCCCTCGACCAGGCACTGGGCCTGGGCGATGACCAGCTTGGCGGCGGCCTGCCGTTGCTGGCCATTGCCTCATCGCGACACGAAACCCAATACACCCGTTTGTTCCGTTCCTGAGGACTGCCTGCATGCAAAGCTATCAACAACCCCTGCGCGTCGGTGTCGGCGGCCCGGTCGGCTCCGGCAAGACGGCGCTGCTCGAAGCCTTGTGCAAGGCCATGCGCGACCACTACCAGATCGCAGTGGTCACCAACGATATCTACACCAAGGAAGACCAGCGCATCCTGACCGAAGCCGGGGCCCTCGAGCCGGAGCGCATCGTCGGCGTGGAAACCGGCGGCTGCCCGCACACGGCGATACGTGAAGACGCCTCGATGAACCTGGCGGCGGTCGAAGCACTGGCGCGCAAATTTGGCAACCTCGAGGTGATCTTTGTCGAAAGCGGCGGTGACAACCTGAGTGCCACCTTCAGCCCTGAGCTGGCCGACCTGACCATCTACGTGATCGACGTGGCCGAAGGCGAGAAGATCCCGCGCAAGGGTGGGCCAGGGATTACCAAGTCGGACTTCCTGGTGATCAACAAGACCGACCTGGCGCCCTATGTGGGGGCTTCGCTGGAAGTGATGGAGCGCGATACCCAGCGCATGCGCCCGCAGCGGCCATGGACCTTCAGCAACCTGAAGAAGGGCGAGGGGCTGCAGGCGGTGATCGACTTCATCGTCGAGCGCGGGATGTTGGGTGTGCGCGGGTGATGTAACGGGTTGAACGCAGTCTTGACCATGGCGCAATTCCTGTGGGAGCGGGTTTACCCGCGAACACCGGCGCAGCCGGTGCCACCCACCGCGTTGGCTTCTTCGCGGCTAAAGCCGCTCCCACAGGGATATATGTTGCCTCACGTTATGCATGGCAGCAGTGAGGTTTATCCGGCTGCCCTTCATAACGGTCGTGGTGCCGTACCCAGTCCATGGTCCCAGCCTCGTTGCGCCCCAGTGGCGCGATGTCGAGGAAGTTGTAGGTGTTGACCAGGATGTCCAGCCCGCGGGCATAGGTTGAGTAGGTGTGGTACACGCTGCCGTCCGGCTCGCGGTAGAACGCACTCAGCCCGGGAAGCTCGCTTTCATCGCCGTCATATGGCTCATAGTTGTACTGCCGCTGGCCCTCGCTGCCGACGCTGACGCCAAAGTCCTCGTTGAAGCCGCTGCCATGTGACGAATACCAGGGGAACTGCCAGCCCATGCGTCGGCGGAATGCCTGGAACTCGGCATACGGCGCACGCGACACCGCCACCAGCGACACGTCGTGATGGGCCAGGTGCAGGTTGGCGCCGTCAAAGTGGTCGGCCAGGAATGAGCAGCCGTGGCAACCTTCGCTCCAGCCTTCGGCGAACATGAAGTGGTAAACCAGCAGTTGGCTGCGGCCTGCGAACAGGTCGGCCAGGCTCAGTTCGCCGTCCGGTCCCTGGAAGCGATAGTCGTGCTCCACCTTGACCCAGGGCAGGGCGCGACGGGCTGCGGACAGCGCGTCGCGGTGGTGGGTGAAGGCCTTTTCGTGCAGCCACAGCTGTCGGCGGGCCGCCAGCCACTGGCTGCGGGAAACCACCGGGTGCCTGCTTTCGCTCGTGCTCATGGTGTTATCTCCACATTGGGGGGATTCACACACTAGTCGAGCACGGGCGGGTTGAATCGACAGGTCGCGGCGGCCCGGCGATGAGTGGTACCGTTCAGCCCGAATGGGCGATATGCCCTTCGGTCAGCTCATCCGCTGCTTCGTCTTCCCCTGGCAGTGCGGTTATCACACTGAAGTCGCTGATTTCCACCTGACCACCACCATAGCCCAGCAAATGGAAGGAAAACGCCTTGCGCGCGGTCGGGTTGTCGAAGCTGAACTCCATCTCCAGCGGCTCGTCGGCAGTGACTTTCACTTCGTAAGGCAAGCCCAGCGGTACGTCCTGCTCCAGCTGCTTGGCCTTGAGCTGGATATAGGCTGCGCGCTTGGGGTCCAGCGAACGTACCTTGACCCGTACGCGGGTATGCGAACCCTCGGGCATTTCCAGGTACTGGGCGCCGATCAGGTTGTCGGCCCAGTCATCTTTGATGCGCTTGCGCAGCTGGATCGGCGATGGGCCGCCGAACTGGTAACGAAGGTTGAGCGGTGTCTGCAGCAGGGACTGGTCGAGCACCCCGGCGAGGGCACCGATCTGCTGGCCCAGCAGGCTGTCGCCCAGGCCAAGGTAACGTGCCTGGTCGGCGATGAAGCCCTCGCTGGCGTAACGCCGGCAGCGCTGCTGGAAGTCGCACTCGGTGAACACACCCCGGCCGTCGTGATAGCGCAGCATGCCGTTGGTGTAGGAGATCATTTCACGACCGCTGTCGTAATCGCGGTACAGCGAGCGACCGCCGAGCGCCATGGGGATGGGTAGCGCAAAGTAGTCGAGCAGCGAGGTGGCCAGGTCGATATGGCCGTAGGTGCCCCGCTTGATCCGTGGCAACTGCGCCTGCTCCGGCGCCAGGGTGAGGTTGAAGCCCCAGGACGAGGCCAGGCGCACACCGTCGATGCCGTGGGACTCGTCGGAAGTCACTACCACCAGGGTGTCCTTGAGTACGCCCTGGCGTTCGAGGTTGTCGAGAAATGCACCGAGAGCATCGTCCAGGTAGGCGACTGCCGCTTGTTTCGGCGTGTCGTAGCGCTCCATGTACTCGAACGGCGCCGAGTAGGGCTGGTGGGTGCCCACGGTGAGCAGGGTCAGCATCCATGGCTTGTCCTGCTTTTGCAGTTGGCCGACGTACTTCAGAGCCCCCTCGAAGAAGGAGCGATCATCCTTGCCCCAGGGGAAGTCCAGGTAGTTCTTGTTGCGGAACCACTCCTGGCCGTGCACCGAGTCAAAGCCGATGTGCGGCATGATGCGGTCCTTGGCCATGAAGCGCAGGCCGGCACCCTGCAGGTAGTGGGTAGTGAAACCGGCCTGGCGCAACTGCGCTGGCAGGCAGGCCTGGTTGCGTTCGTTCTGGGTCAGCAGTTCCATGCCCTTGGGCGTGCCGTTGGCCAGCTTGTCATAGTCACCGCAGAGCATCGCGTACAGGCCACGGATGGTCTGGTGGGTATGCAGCACGTAGTCCGGGGTGTTCATGCCGCGCTCGGCCCACTGGCTGAGCTTTGGCATCAGCTCTTCGTCGAAGCGGCTGTGCAGGGCCTGGCGGTTGGGCCGCAGGTAGGCCCCGGGGATGCCTTCCACGGTGATGATCAGCAGGTTGCGGGCGTTGCCTGGCCCGGCGAGCAGCCGCTGGCCATGCAGGTCGGACTGGGTCAGGCCGGTACTGGCCAGAGGGGTGAAGGTTTGTGTGCGGCCCATCCAGCCTTCGACCTGGCGCTGCAGGTTGCCGGCCCCGGCCGACAACAACTGGTGGGTGAGGTTGTATTGCCGCCATTGGTCGGCGTCGGAAGGTACCAGTTGCTGGCTGCCCCAGTGGGCGCCAAACAGCAGCAGCGGAATGGCCCAGGCCTTGCGTGGCAGCGGCTGGCTGCGTTGGCTACGGCTGCGCCAGGCGATGGCCAGCCAGCCCAGCAGGCCGGTGCCCATGATCCAGGGCAGCCAGGCATGGGCCAGGCCGCCACCGGTCGAGTTTTCCATGAACTGCGGGTCGAGCAGGTATGTCAGGTCAGCGCTGGTGGGCAAACGGCCAACCGCGCTGACCAGTTCGGCCGAAGCCACCCAGAGGGCCGCCCAGGCCAGCAATACGGGGAGCGCCAACCACCACGGCCGACGGTGCAGCAGCAAGACCAGCAGGCTGCCGAGTGCGAGGTCGGACAGGTAACCGAGCGGGTTGGACCAACCCAGCATGGCGCGCGTACCCAGTGGGATCACCAGTACCAGGGCCGCCAGGGCGACAAGCCGGGTACGTGGGTGGTCTGACAGGTTCTTCACGAAAACATCCCTTTTGCCATTAAATCGTCATGCAACTGTGCTTGATGATAACAGGCCGTGGCATGGAAGGCGGTCCGGGACAAGACTGGTAACCAAAGCCGGGCCCCTTCGCGCGGGCCCGGCCGAGGGCAAGTATCAGAAGTAGTAGGGGAATTTCAGGCTGAAGGAAAAGTCCGGCGCGTCATCGGTCAGACCAATGGACAGGTTGGGCACGATGGTCAGGTTGTCGGTGGCGGCGAAGGTCATGCCGATGTTGAAGTTGGCTGCGTTGTAGTCGCTGTTGGAGATCGACTGCCAGTCACCGCCATCCGGCTTTATCTTGCTCTTGCGGGCGAACTGGTCGGACACCGAGAACGACATGCTCATTTTCTCGTTCAGGGCAAAGGCGATACCGCCGCCGATCTGCCAGGAGTCGCCCAGCTTCACGTCGCCGGGCACCTTGCTGTTGACCTGTGGGCTGATGTCGCTGAACGAGTCTTCCATGTTGTAGGTGTACGACAGGCTGCCGAACAGCACGGCCGGGTCGAACGTCTTGACCAGCGAGATGCCCGGCGTGATCGACCAGACGCCGTTGCCGGTCGGCAGGCTTTCCGGTACCGACAGGTTGTCGTTGCCCTCGACCTGGCGCAGTTTGATGCCATACGGGTCTTTGCCGGTCGGTGCCTTTATACGCAAGGTAGCGACGGCGTCAGGCCAGGTCTCGTCTTCGTCGAGGAACTTGTAGGCGACGCCGACGTTGACGTCGCCAATTTCCGGGTCGCGGGTTACGGTTTCGTCCGAGGTGGTCGCCCCGGCTCCCCCCGCACCGCCGGAAGAATAGGTGGATTCGCGGTACACCACCGGGACGTTGATGTCGAACTGCCAACGCTGGGCGAGGTTGTAGCGGGCAGTCATGTCCAGGGTCCAGTTATCTGCCTTCACCCGGTCAAGGTTGATACTGCCGAGGAAGATCGAGTCCAGTGCCAGGAAGCCGTTGAGCACCAGCGCCCGAGTATCGTAGTGGGTATAGGTGACACCGGTCTCGAAGCTGAACTTGCCGCCGCCGAAGAAGCCGCTGGCCTCGTCATACAGGTTGGACACGCTCTGTGCCGGTTCGGCGTCGGCGGTCAGCGCCTGACCATAGGAGCTGCCGGTGGTGCCCGGTGCACCCGATGCCACCGTCTGTGCGCCCTTGACCCCTTCGGCCGGGGACCTGACCAGGCGTTTGGGCGGTGGTGCTGCCGGGGTTTCCTCGACCTGGCGCACGCGCTGCTCCAGCACCATCAGCGCTTGCTGCTGGGCTTCGTAGCGACGTTTCAGTTCCATCAGTTCCTGCTTGAGGGCCTCAACCTGTGGGTCGGAGGCGGCGTAGAGCAATGTGGCCGGGGCCAAGGTGGTCAAACACACAAAAGCTTTGAGCGATAAAGATCGGTGCATGGAATTGCCGTCCCTGCCGACTACTTTTGATGAGACTCAGCGTAGATCAGTATCCGAATGTGCGAAGACCTTTGAGCTGATCGAGGCTACCATTCAGCGAAGCGGCTGTTGGCACGCTTTCACGCATCACCACATTGAGCGTGGTGACGTTGCTCACCCGGTTGCCATTGCCCAGCAGCGTCGAGTTCTGCATCAGGCCACCCTGCGCCAGGCGCTGTACGCTGCTGCCCTGGTTGTTGCTGGCATTGATATTGAACTGCACCCCTACGCCGCTGGCAGACACACTCAGCGCACCTGCGCCGTTTTCGCCCGTCAGCGTCTGGCCGTTGGCCAGTGCTTGGCCCTGAGGCTGCACGGCGGGCGCCTGGTTGGCCTTGGAGACATTGATGGCGACGTCGTTGTAGGCGGTGTTGTTGTCGCCAGCGGCGCGTACCACCTGGGTAACACCCTCTGTGGTGTTGAGGCCGGCACCGCCCGTGACGGTACCGGTACCTGGTGCTGTGGATCCAGCTGACGCTGTGCCAGTGCCGCTTTCGTCGATCAACGACACATAAAATTGCGGTTTGATGGTCGACTGCTGAATCTGCATCGTGCTCGTGGCACCGATCACGTCCCCTTTGGCATTCTGCCAGGTGCTGGACATGACAATGCCGAAACTCACGATCCGCCCCGGCATCACGTAGCGGCCACGCAGGGTCGCCAACTCATGGTCCTTCAGCTCGATGGGCTTGAACGTTTCGGCATGGGTGGGAAGGCTGACGGCCAGGCATGCGATCGCGAGCCAGAATGGGTTCTTCATTGGGGTGCTCCCCGGAGCCTCGTGCTCCTTGTCGTTGCAAGAGTCGTTAGAAGAAGTCGCTTTTGATGAAACCGAAGTCCAGCAGCTCTGCATCCTGCACCGGGGTGAAGTTGTTCACCCGGCCCTTGGCGGTCAGCGGCAGGGGCGGGTCGAGCAGGATGTTGTTCTTGTCGTAGCCTTGGCCGATGACGGCGAAGATGATGCCGTTCCAGCCCTTGAGAAAATCTTCGACTTTGTAGCGCTTGTGGCCCAGTACCGGGTCACCGATATACACCCAACCCTTGTCGACCTTCTGCATGACCACGAAGTGCTTGTAGCCGCGCACGTCCATCAGCACCACGACCGGGATGCGCACGCTGTGCAGGGTCTCGGGTGCCACCCGGTAGCCGCGGGCACGCATCCCCAGGCTTTCTACGTAGCGTTTCATGTCGAGCATCGAGAAGCCTTGCGTGCGCACCAGGTCCTGGTCGGCGTGGGCCAGCATGCCTTCGATGATCTGTTGCTCGTCCACATCCAGCCAGTAGGCCTGGCGCAGGATGGTGGCCAGCGCGGCGGCGCCGCAGCTGAAGTCGGTTTTCTGTTGCACCAGGTCGGCGAACTTGCGCTCGCGTATGCTCTGGATGGGCTTGAACACCACGGCGCCGCCCGGCAGGACGGACAGCGGCATTTGTGCAGCTTCGCTCATGCTGGCCAGGCACAGCAAAAACGCCAGGGCAATGATGCGCATGATCGGATGCCTTCCGGTTCTGTTGAAGAAAGGCCCCCCGAAGGGGGCCTCAAGCACAGCGATCAGAACGAGGTGTTGGAGATGGCCAGCGAGTTGCTCTGCTGGTTGCCCACACCGGCTGCCACGTTCACGCCCAGGTTGCCACTGCCGCCATTCACCGAACCACTAAGGGTTGCAGTGTTGGTAACAGGGTTTGCCCAGCCGGTCGGGGTCAACACTTGGAAGGACACGGTATTGCTCAAGTCGTAGGCACTGCTTTCGCTGTAGCTCTTCGACACGTCGTTCGACGATTGAGACGATTTCTCGCCAGACTTTTCAAACGCCGATTCCGATGCATTGGCATAGGACGACTCGTGAGCCTTCTCATACGAGGAGTCGCGAGACTTCTCGTAGCTCGATTGGCGAGCCTTGTCATACGACGAGTCGAATGCCTTCTCGAACGACTTGTCGTAAGAGCTTTCCCGCGAGTGGTCGACATCCACATTGAGCGATGCATTGAGCGAGGCATCGAAGCTGTCGGTGCGAGTGCGCTCGTGACGGCCGTAATCGGTGCTCGTGGTGCGGGTCGCATCGGCTGCCGCAGCCAGGGAGGCGCTCAGGCTGGCACTGCTGGACGAACTGGCGTTGCCGGACATCGAACCACTGGCATTCCAGCTGTTGGAGCCGCTGGCAGTGGAACTGTGCGAACCACTGGCGTTCATGCTGCTCGAACCGCTGGAGTTCCAGCCACTGGAACCACTGGAGCTGGCACTTCGCGAGCCGGCCACGCTGAAGCTCGATGACGAGCTGCGGTCGTCGGTCGAATTGAACGTGCCCTCACGCGAGCTGGAACCGCTCTTGGTGGTGGTGATGGTCAGCGTATCCACCCGGTAGGTGCGGTCGGCGCCGTTGTTCACCGTCAGGCCTGGACCGTTCTGGTCGGCAGAGGCGGTGGCAGTGGCATTGCCCAGCGGGGCACCGGTGTTGGCGATGGCCATGGTGTTCTTCTGCTGGTTCAGGTCGCCGCCAGCGATGTTGATGCCGACGTTGCCCTCGGCACCATCGGCCGAGCCGGTCATGACTGCCGAGTTCTGGGTGGACCAGTTGTCGACACGGTTGTTGTTGCTGAACTGGCGAACGTCAGCAGTGGCTTCGGCGGTGCCGAACACGAAGCTGTTGTCCAGGCTGGACTCGGACGATGCATTGGCAATAGCCGCAGCATTGTCCTGCTGGTTGCCGTTACCGGCTGCCACGTTGACACCCACGTTGCCGCTTGCACCCGTGGCCGAGCTGCTCATTTCGGCTTCGTTGATGGTGCCTTGGTTGGTGATGGTGTTACCCGTGCTGCGTTGGCTGTCCATGGCGTTGGCTGTGGCATACACAGGGATCCGGGTGGGAGGAGGGGTGTGATGCCCGTTATTGTGGTGACCATTGTGGTGCCCGCCACGCCGGTCGTTCTGATCAGCTTGTACAGCAACAGCCATGACCGCAGCAATTGCGAAAACCAGAGGCTTGATTGCCATCGAGGGTTTCATGGTGATTCTCCGTACTTTTAGGTTAAGTGTTGTTCTTAACTGGATGGGTCAATCCGCGACCCGGATGCTCAAGGTGTTGGCCATTCGGTTTCCCACCCCGGCACTCTGGTTCAACTGAATCACTCCACGGCTACCGGTGAATGCCTGGTCACTGGTGGTGACCTGGCGATGGCCAGTTGAAGTGTCAATCGGACCGGAGTTGTTGAGCAGCGCCACGTTCTGTTGCATGAGGACGCTGTCGTCGATGCTTTGCGGCTGGGCACCGAGGCTGATGCTCAGTGCGTTCGCTTGCTGGGTGTTGGCGCCGGCGCTCTGGTTGACCCCCAGGGCGCCGCTACCGTTGCTGAAGGCGTCGCCCTGTATGGTCGAGCGCGCGTCCATCGCGGAAGTTGCGGGGGCGTTCAGCCGTTGGCGGATCTGCGTGGTGGCGCCAGCCTCGGGCCCTGCGGCGAAGGCGCGCGCGTTGGCCTGTTGCTGTTGGTCGCCGGCTGCCTGGTTGACCGACAGGTTGCCCTGGTAACGGCTGCCCGAGCTGTCGATGTCTGCGTTGTTGATCACGGGGACCGGGGATTGCGCGAAGGCCGATGTACTGCACAGCGTGACCAGGATCAGCAGCGTGTGCTTCATCTCACTTGCCTCCGGTCAGGATCTGCAGCGGCGCCAGGCCGCGCTGCACACTCGAGTTGACCATGTTCGAGATGCCATTTCCCGAGCCTGTACCGCGGCCACCGGCCAGGTTGGGCAGTTGGGACTGGTTATTGAGGTTGCCGCCCAGGTTGTTGGTCTGCTGGGTAATCAGGGTGCTGATGCCCGCACCGCTGCTGATGTTGGCGAAGTCGCCATCACTCAGTTCGTTGGTTTGCTTGAGGATGTGAGCGGAAGGATTGGCATTGACGGTGGTGGGGTTGGGGTCGGGTCTTAACGGCGGGACCATAGCGTTGCGTGTCTGCACATCACGGGTTATCACGATGATGCCGTTGTCGGCCTGGGCCGTCAGGCTCAACGAACCCAGCACATAGCCCATCAGCAGCAGGTGATAAAGGCGTTTGTCAGTTTTCCTCACGACGGCAACTCCTTCAATGAGCGCTGGCCCTGTTCAGCGATGTGAACGAGGGAGCAGAAGGTGTGCCGCTTTTTAAAAACGGTTTCAGATCAAAAGGTTAGGGTAGTCACCATGACAAGCTGCGGCATATTCTGTCTCAGGGCTGAAACAGGCAGCCTCGAATGGTGCAGGCAAAGCCAGTGTTGGCCTTGATTGGAAGGGTTTTTGCAGGAGTGTTTCAGCGCCTTGACATTACTTTCGACGCCCCGCAAGACCTCATGTTTTCAGGGGCTTCGCCCCACAAGGGTGTGTCAGTGGGTTAACACTCGGTGGGGCAGGATGGCGTATCGCTATCAATGAGCTTAGCGACTGTTTGCAGTGCCAGCAACTGGCGTTGTGGCCAATCGCCCTCAATTATTTTGTACGCTTGCTCATGCCGTTGCAGCCAGTGCAGGCTGTCGTCGAAAAAGCGCTGGCGGTCGCGCAGTTCGGGCTGGCTGCGCTGGCCATCGGCAACCCAATCCACGCCTTGCGGGCTCAGCAGCAGGTGCAGGTGGTAATGCCGCGCCAGCAACGCCTGTTCCAGCCAGGCCGGGCAGTCGCCGAACAGGGCGTGGCTCCAGAGCATGTTGCTGAGCAGGTGAGTGTCGAGAATCAGTAGCGACGGTGCCTGCTCACGGGCCTGGTCTTCCCAGGCCAGCTGACCACGAGCGATGGCAGGGATATCGGCATAGCAGGTGTCGCGGCGTTCCTGATCGATGAAGTGGCGCACGTATTCGGCCACCACCACGCCGCCGAAATGCGCCTGGATCACACCGCTGAGCCAGCTCTTGCCGCTGGATTCCGGGCCGCACAGCACCAGTACTTTCATGGATTGTGCCGCGCTCATGGCTGCACCAACGCCGGGTCACGGCGCCATTCCAGCCAGCCGCGCACGGCAATCAGTGTGAGCACGGCGAAGAAACCGGCGGTGAAGTACAACTGCTGGTGCAGGTACTGGCCCACGTAGACGATATCTACCACTACCCACAGCGGCCAGCACTGCAGGCGCTTCTGCGCCATCCACAGTTGTGCCACCAGGCTGAAGCCGGTCAGGGTAGCGTCCAGCCAGGGCAGGGCGGCGTCGGTCCAGGTGGCCATGGCCGCGCCCAAGGTGGCGCTCAACAGCACCCCGCCGGCCAAACCGACGAGCAATGCCGGGCGCTGCAGGCGGGTGACTTGGCGGGCGTCTCCAGCATGGCCCGGGCGCTTCCATTGCCACCAGCCGTAGACCTGCAGGATGGCATAGGCCAGTTGCAGCAACATGCCGGAGTACAGCTTCACCTCGTAGAACAGCCAGCCATAGATCAGCACCATGACCAGGCCGATGGGCCAGCACCAGGCATTCTGCTTGACCGTGAGCCAGACAGCGGTGACGCCGAGGACGGCGGCGATGAGTTCAAGGCCGGACATCGGCGATCCTTGGAGACTGCGGGGAGGGGCGCGATTGTATCTGGTCGGCCGGAGAAGGTGTAGGGCGTTGGGGCCTTTGGGGCTGCTTTGCAGCCCATCGCGACACAAGGCCGCTCCTACAGGGGGACGCGATCGTCTGTAGGAGCGGCCTTGTGTCGCGAAAGGGGCGCAAAGCGCCCCCGGCATTATCAACCTTATACCCGGAACTGCCGCAACAGTTGCTCCAGCTCTTCGCTCAGCTGCCCCAGCGCCATCCCGGCATCGCTGGACTGCCGCGCCGCGTCGGCGGTCTGCTGAGACAACCCGGCAGTATCCAGCACGTTGCGGTTGATCTCTTCTACCACGTGCGACTGCTGCAAGGTGGCGCTGGCGATGGAGGCATTCAACGCCGTGAGGTTGTTCAGTGATTGGTTGATGGCATCCAGGCTGGCACCGGCCTCGCGGGCCTGCTCGACCGTCTGGCGCGAGGCCTCGCTGCTGGTATCTATGGCTTTGACCGCGGCGTCCGACTGGCTTTGCAGGTGCTCGATCATGGTATGGATCTCGGCCGTCGACTGCGCCGTGCGCTGGGCCAGCAGGCGCACCTCGTCGGCGACCACGGCAAAGCCACGGCCCTGCTCGCCGGCCCGCGCCGCCTCGATGGCCGCGTTCAGCGCCAGCAGGTTGGTCTGTTCGGCGATGGAGCGGATCACATCCAGCACACCACCGATGCGCGTGCTGTGCCCGGCCAGTTCACGGATCACCTGCACGGCCTGGTCGATGGTCAGCGACAGCCGGTCGATCTGCGCCAGGCTGCCGTGAATGGCCTCCTGGCCGTGTGCCACCTGCTGTTGCGCGGTGCGCATTTCACCGGCGGCCTGCTCGGCGGTCTTGGCCACGTCTTGCACGGCGTAAGTCACTTCGTTGACCGCGGTGGCCACCTGGTCCATCTGCAGCGATTGCTGGGCGCTGTGCTGCTGCGCGGCACCGGCGTTGTCGCCGACATGCCCGGCGGACCGGGCCAGGGCATGGGCCGCGCCTTGTAACTGGCCGACCACGCCTTGCAGCTTGCCATTGAAGCGGTTGAAGTGCTCGCCCAGGTGGGTGATTTCGTCACGGCCGTGAGTGTCCAGGCGTCGAGTCAGGTCGCTTTCTCCACTGGCGATGTTGCCCATGGCCTGCACTGCTTCCTGCAACGGGCGGGCGATGCTGCGCGCAATCAGCATGACCACCAGCGCCATCAGCAGGGCGATGGCCACGCCCACCAGCGAGGCGTCGCGCAACTGGCGGGTGAATTCGGCCTGCACGTCATCGACGTACACGCCTGAGCCGATGATCCAGCCCCAGGGCTTGAACAGCTGGATGTAGGACGTCTTGGCCACCGGCTCGCTGGCACCGGGCTTGGGCCAGCGGTAGTTGACCGGCCCGGCGTCCTGCTGCCGGGCCAGGGCGACCATCTCGTTGAACACGGCAAAGCCGTCGGGGTCGCGGATGGCCGACAGGTCCTGGCCGTCGAGCTTGGGGTTGGCCGGATGCATGATCATCTTCGGCCCCAGGTCGTTGATCCAGAAGTAATCATCGTAGTCGTAGCGCAGCGCGCGTACCACTTGCAGCGCCTGTTGCTGGGCCGCTTCGCGGCTGAGTGTGCCGGCTGCCTCCAGGCCTTGGTAATAGGCCAGCACACCGGCTGCGGTCTGTACCACGTGGCGGGTCTTTTCCGCTTTGGCCTGGTACAGGTCACCGTGGATCTGGCGCAGCATCAGCAGGCCCAACACCACCAGCATTGCCACCGCCACCAAAAGGATCAGCCACAGACGGCGGCTGATAGACATCGATCTCAGGGTTTTCATACCACAGCTCCCGCATTGTTCTTTTTATTCAGGCGCATCCAAGCATGCTTTGCGCGAGGCCCCCACACGACTAATGGCTAAGTGCTATCCATTCAATAGTCTGCAGCAGTTTGTACAAGGTGATTGCGAAGGCGCTCTGCTAGGATTTCGGCCGCGCAAGATGAAACCTTTAGGCGGCGTGAACTTTTCTACTGGCATTACGCCCAACAGTCGCTGTAAAACAGCCGGGCCGCGCGCGGCAATTTCAAGCAAATCAAGAACAAGGGGCCTGCAACGAGCAGTGCTCCATCGGGGGAACGATGGATTTTTGGACTGCCTTCCAGGCAATCATCTTAGGCGTGGTCGAAGGGCTGACGGAGTTTCTGCCAATCTCCAGTACCGGTCACCAGATCATCGTCGCCGACCTGATCGGGTTTGGTGGCGAACGGGCCATGGCTTTCAACATCATCATTCAGCTGGCGGCGATCCTGGCGGTGGTGTGGGAATTCCGCGGCAAAATCTTCGACGTGGTCTTCGGCTTGACCAGCCAGCCCACGGCGCGGCGTTTCACCGGTAACCTGTTGCTGGCGTTCCTGCCGGCAGTGGTGCTGGGCGTGCTGTTCGCCGACCTGATCCATGAATACCTGTTCAACCCGATCACCGTGGCGGCTGCGCTGGTGGTGGGCGGGGTGATCATGCTCTGGGCCGAGCGCCGCGAGCACCGTGTGGAGGTGGACCACGTGGACGACATGCGCTGGAGCCACGCGCTGAAGATCGGCTTCATCCAGTGCCTGGCGATGATCCCGGGCACTTCGCGCTCCGGTTCGACCATCATCGGTGGCCTGCTGTTCGGCCTGTCGCGCAAGGCAGCGACCGAGTTCTCGTTCTTCCTGGCGATGCCGACCATGGTCGGTGCGGCGGTGTATTCGGGCTACAAGTACCGCGACCTGTTCCAGCCCGGCGACCTGCCGGTATTTGCCATCGGCTTCGTGACCTCGTTCATCTTTGCCATGATTGCCGTGCGTGGCCTGCTCAAGTTCATTGCCAACCACAGCTACGCGGCGTTCGCCTGGTATCGCATTGCCTTCGGCCTGCTGATTCTGGCGACCTGGCAGTTCGGCTGGGTTGACTGGGCGACGGCCCATGGCTGAGGTGGCACGGGGGCAAAGGGTGGAGGGCGTACGTAATGTGCGCCTGAAGCTGCTGGTGTTGGGCCTGCTGTGCCTGCTGCCGGGCCTGGGCGCGGCGCGCATGGCCTGGGTCGACCAGGCCTGGTGGCCGCTGGCGTTGTACCCGGTAATGAGCCTGATCAGCCTGCTGCTGTATTGGCAGGATAAACATCAGGCGCGTACCCAGGCCTGGCGTACGCCCGAGAAGGTGCTGCATGCCAGTGAGCTGCTGGGCGGCTGGCCTGGGGCTCTGCTGGCGCAGCAGCTGTATCGACACAAGACTCGCAAGGTTTCGTACCAGCTGGTGTTCTGGGGGATTGTGATGGTGCACCAGGTGTTTTGGGCGGACTGGCTGTTTCTTGGCGGGCGGTATCTGCCCTTCAGTTGATATGTGATTGTGCCGGCCCTTTCGCGGGTAAACCCGCTCCTACAGGTACAGCACAAGACTTCAGACCAGTGGAGAACCCTGTGGGAGCGGGTTTACCCGCGAAAGGGCCAGCACAGGGAATTCACAATAGCAATCCCACCTGCAACCGCTTTGGCAACCGCCGCACCACCAGCTGGTGCGAGCGCTGCAACAGATCACACAGCTCCTCACGCCCCATGGGGTAGGGCGATGCCATGCTGATCCACCGCGCCCGTGCCAGATACGGCGCAGGCCGCACCCCCGGGCGGTCGCAGTAGCCAAGAAACAGTTCGTCGGCCACTTTGAACGACAACCCCGCACCCGCCAGGTCGAGCACCGCGAACATCTTGTTGCCCGCCACCGAGAACACCCGGATGCCGCCCCATTTGTAGTCTTCCCGCGCACCCGGCAGGCTCAGGCAGAACGCTGCCACCTGGGCTTCGCTCATGTTTCGCTCAGACATACTTTTCTCCACAGGCCTCGAACGACGCCGCCAGGTGGTCGATCCATACCCGTACCGCAGGCAGCAAGCCGCGCCGGTGCGGGTACACCGCCTGCAGGTAGCCACCCGGCAGCGACCAGTCCGGCAGCAGGCGCACCAGTTCGCCGCGCGCCAGTTCTTCTTCACAGAACATGCTGGGCAGCGCGGTAAACCCGAGGCCTGCCCGTACAGCAGCATTACGTACTACGAAATCATCGATGGCGAGGCGCGGTTCCAGGGCGATTTCCTGCTGTTTGCCGTGGGGGCCGAACAGGCGGAAGTGTACCAGCCGGTCCGCCTCGGCAGCGCCCAGCACCGGCAATGATGCCAGTTGGCCCGGTTCGCGGATGTGGTCGGCGAAACCGGGCGCTGCAACCAGTTGCATCTGCGCCTGGCGCAGGCGGCGGGTGACCAGGGCCGGGTCTTCATCGCCCAGGTCGCGTACGCGCAGGGCCACGTCGATACCTTCGGAAATCAGGTCGACCCGGCGGTTGAGCAGCACCATGTCCAGTTGCACCAGCGGGTACTGCGCAAGAAAGCGGCTGATCACATCCGGCAGAAAGGCGTGGGCCAATGCAACCGGGCACGACACCCGCAAGCGCCCGCGCGGTTCGCTGCTCATGCTGGCCACGGCTTCGTCGGCGGCTTCGGCTTCCAGCAGCATGGCCTGGCAGTGGTGCAGGTAGCGCTCGCCCACCGCGGTGAGCTTCAGTTGCCGTGTAGTGCGTTGCAGCAGGCGCGTGCCCAGGCGTTCTTCAAGCTCGGCGATACGCCGCGACAGGCGCGATTTGGGGATGCCCAGCTGGCGGCCGGCTGCGGCGAAACCGCCGGCTTCGACCACGCGGGCGAAGTAGAAAAGGTCGTTGAGGTCTTGCATGGGAATGTCTCACTGTTCCACCAGTAGGACAAACTAACGCATTTTTGCTGCCTTATCAGCCATTGTTGATGTCGGTAGGATTCTCCCCATCGTGATCGCCCAATGTCGCGGTCTTCATTCACAGGAGAATCCCATGAAACTGTTGCACATCGATTCGAGCATCCTGGGCGACAATTCCGCCTCCCGCCAACTGAGCCGTGAAGTGGTCGAAGCCTGGAAGGCCGCCGACCCGAGCGTGGAAGTGGTGTACCGCGACCTGGCCGCTGACGCCATCGCCCACTTCTCCGCGGCTACCCTGGTAGCGGCTGGCACCCCGGAAGACATGCGCGACGCAGCCCAGGCCTTCGAAGCCAAGCTGAGCGCGGAAACCCTGGAAGAGTTCCTGGCTGCCGATGCCGTGGTGATTGGTGCGCCGATGTACAACTTTACCGTGCCGACCCAGCTCAAGGCTTGGATCGACCGCGTTGCCGTCGCCGGCAAGACTTTCCGCTACACCGAAGCCGGCCCGGAAGGCCTGTGCGGCAACAAGAAGGTAGTGCTGGTGTCCACTGCCGGTGGCCTGCACGCTGGCCAGCCGACTGGCGCCGGGCATGAGGACTTCCTCAAGGTATTCCTGGGCTTCATCGGCATCACCGACCTGGAAATCGTCCGCGCCCATGGCCTGGCTTATGGCCCTGAGCACCGCAGCCAGGCGATCGATGCTGCCCAGGCGCAGATTGCCAACGAGCTGTTTGCTGCTGCCTGATCGAAGGTACGCGATCGAATGTAGGAGCGGCCTTGTGTCACGCGACTGGAATAG